>QMQA01000022.1 GCA_003648845.1 Candidatus Aerophobota bacterium | reverse complement strand
ATTTTTTAAACCCTCTCTTTTTTTTACCTTTGCATCGATTAAAGATGGGGTTAATATTTGCCGATAATAAAGATAAGCCAAATCTTTTGCAAATAATTTACTTTTCATGAATAAGAAAGAGAAAAAAACCATACTGGTTGCTGATGATGTTAAACTATTTCAACTATTTATCAAACAAACCTTGACTTCTAAAGATTATGAGCTAATATTCGTAGAAAGAGGAAAACAGGCTATTGACACGGTGATGAGAAAAGATGTGGACCTTTTAATTCTCGATGTAGAGCTTCCAGATGTAAATGGTCTGGAAGTTTTAAGAAAAATCAGAAAGCTAACCAAAGATATGGAATCTGTGGTTCAGTTAAAGGAACTCCCTGTGGTAATGGTTACTGCTTACCCTCGCGAAGAGATAAGAAAAGAGGCAGAAATGCTGGGGGTGGTCAGCTTTCTGGGTAAACCGCTGAAGAGAAAGGAGTTCAGAAAAATAGTTGAAGATGTACTTGAAGGCCGGTATCAGGAGTTTAAGAGAAGAAAGTTAATTCTCTGTGTGGATAGCGAACCAAGAGTGCAAAAGTTCTACGAGGGGACGTTAAGTTCCGGAAACTGGAATGTAATAACTGCTTCCAACGGAATTGAGGCTCTTGAGGCAGTGGAATTTAAAAGTCCAGACCTCATTATTACCGAGCTAAATCTGCCTCAGATGGATGGGGTGGAGTTTCTTCAAACTTTAAAAGAATCTGGTCAGAATATTCCCGTAATAGTAATAAGCAGTGTAAGTGAAAAAGAGGGGAAGCAAAAAATTCAGAATCTGGGAGTAAAAAAATATTTGAGCAAGCCCTTTCAGCTTGATGAACTCAGAAAAAGTGTAAGAGAAATTCTGAAAGGGTCGGAGGAGGCTACTACTTGATGAGTAGTGAAATTACCATTATGGTTGTGGATGATTCTGCAACTATGCGTAAAATTACCCGTCATCATTTAACTCAGCTTGGTTTCAGTAAAATAGTGGAGGCAGCTAATGGAGCAGAGGGATTAAAGAAACTGGATGAGGAGGAGATAGACCTTGTTTTTTGTGACTGGAACATGCCTGAGATGAATGGCTTGCAATTCTTGCATGCCCTGAAGGAGAAAGGTAAAGAAATCCCGGTTGTTATGCTAACAACCGTAAATACTCAGGAAGAGGTTATGGCAGCACTTGAGGCAGGAGCCGTAAGTTATATCACCAAACCTTTTTCCAAGGACGATTTGAAGAAAAAAATTGAAGAGATAAAAAAATAAAGGGAGATAAGAATGGAGCCGAAAAAAGTAGGAGAGATGCCATCTTCTGCCCATCCTGAAATTAAAGAGATAACCAGGGACAAAATTAAAAAGCATCTTTCAAAATTGTCCAGAGAAGGGCTAAAAGATGAGGTAGACCTTTCCACCGAGGCAAAAAAAATCTCCGAATACGTAGAAATAATTAAGAGGATGCCCGATATCAGGAAGGATAAGATAAGGGAGGTGGAGAAAAAATTAGCCAGCAGAGAATATGATTCTAAACAAGTGCTGGAGGAAACTTTGAGAAAAATAATAGAGGAGATTCTCTGATCCAAATTTTCCTATCCCCACCCTGAAAATTTTTCCTGAAGCCTGCCTGCAGAAAACATCTTTTTACCTTCCTTTTAAATAAAAAGTGAAAATTTTAGCTGCAAGAAACCGACTGCATAAATTTTGCACCATTTCAGGTTGAAAACAAAATTTTCTTCCCGGAGGAAGCCATGCTTGAAGGACTGTTCAGTGCAGCTTCAGGGATGGTGAGCGTGATTCAGGCACAACAGATAATCATTAATAATATAGCAAATGTAGCCACACCCGGGTTTAAAAAAGACATCCCTGTTTACAGGAGTTTTTCTACAATTCTGCAGAAAAAGCTGGAGAGAAGAGAGAGTATTTCGGAAGTGGAGGGCACTTTTGTTGATTTCAGCCAGGGAGAAATCGAATCCACAGGGAGGAGACTGGATCTTGCCATTAGAGGAGAAGGTTTTTTTGCCCTTCTTACCCCTCAGGGGATTGCCTATACCCGGGCAGGCAGTTTCACCCTGGATAATAAAGGCAGATTAACTACTCCCCAGGGTTATTTTCTTCTCGGTACCAGGGGACCTTTAACCATTCCCTCTTTGAGGGAAACTTCACAATTTAAGGTCAGTCCTGAGGGAGAAGTGATAGTGGGGGAAAAGGTAATTGATAGGATAAGGGTAGAAGTTTTCCCTGCTACTCCTTTTTCTCTTTACAAGGTGGGAGAGAATCTTTTTAAGCTGGGAGCAAAAACTTCTATGAGAGGTGTAAAGGGTAATTACTTGATTAAACAGGGATATCTTGAACTGTCCAATGTGGACATTGTTCAGGAGATGGTAGACCTTATAGCTAATTTTCGTCTCTATGAGGCTGCTCAGAAAGCAATTCAGCTCCAGGATGCTACCCTGGGAAAAATTTGCAGCGAACTACAATAAAAGTTAAGGAGGAAAGAGATGTTAAGAGCCTTATGGACAGCAGCAGCGGGCATGAAAGCACAGCAGCTATTTATCGACACCATAGCTAATAACTTAGCTAACGTAAACACCACGGGATTCAAGAAAAGCCGGGTTGAGTTCCAGGACCTGCTTTACCAGACCATAAATATTGCCGGAGGAAAAGCTCCTGGTGGAGGGCAGCTTCCCGTAGGTATCCAGATCGGTCATGGAGTTCAGCCTGTAGGTATTGGAAAGCTATTTACCCAGGGAGAGATAACCGAGACGCAAAATCCACTTGACCTTGTTATTGAAGGAGATGGATTTTTCCAGGTGCTTCAGCCAGACGGAAGTGTAGCTTATACCCGGGATGGTGCCTTTAAACTGGACAAAGATGGCAGAATGGTAACTGCCAATGGTCTTCCCCTTGAACCAGAAATAATTATTCCTCCTGAGGCCACCAATATTTCCATTTCCCACGATGGGACAGTATCTATTCTCCTTCCAGGAGATACCACCCCTCAGGAGGTGGGACAGATTACTCTGGCCAAGTTTATAAACCCTGCCGGGTTGCAAAGTATGGGGTATAATCTCTATAAACCTACGGATGCCTCAGGTGAGGCGATTACAGGGACACCCGGACTTGAGGGATTTGGAATTGTCTCCCAGGGATTTTTGGAGATGTCTAACGTTCAGGTAGTGGAGGAGATGGCAAACATGATAATAGCTCAAAGAGCCTATGAGATTAACTCCAAGGCTATCCAGACTACCGATGAGATGCTCAGGATAGCCAATAACCTGCGCAGATAGAGGTAGCCTTGAAGGTAATACATCTACTTTTACTGGTGGGCGGACTTATCTTTCTTAGCTTAGCAACCTGTAGCTTTGCATCTTCATTAAGCAAGGAGAAGGTGGTGGTATTTCTAAAAGCTGAGGCCCGGATTAGAGGCGATTCCATTTACCTTGAGGAGATTGTTCAGGATATCAAAGCAGATAAGCCTTTAAAACAAAAACTTATGAGGATAAAGGTGGGCTCTTTCCCCTTTTGCAATAGAAAGCGTATCCTGAGTAAAGACTATATTCTGGTACGTCTTTATCAGAGTGGACTTTCTCCAGGAGATGTTGTGGTAGAGGGAAGAGAAAAAATTGTTGTTACAAGAGAATCTTTCCTGTCTCCTCTTGAGGATAAACTAAACTTTTCTGAAGGTGAGGAAAATTACCTTGTAAAAAAGGGTGATATGGTTAATCTGGTGGTGGAAGAGGCAAATTTGAGAGTTGTTATGCGGGGAAGAGCTCTTGAATCAGGAAAAAAAGGGGAAATGGTCCAGGTCCTCAATATCTCTTCCTTTAAAAAAGTGAAAGGTGAAATTGTGGCTCCTTTTACTGTGAAGGTAAATCCTGTAAAGATTGATAGGGAGGGCTGAGATGAAAGCTCGTTTAACTATTGCTTTGTGGATGAGAATTTTATTTATCTTTATCCTCTCGCTATTTATCTGTCAACCCCTGCAAGCAGAAAAAATCGTATCCCTTTTTACCACCCCTCGTGCATCCAAGGTAGGGGATACTCTTACTGTTATTATTTCTGAGTTCTCCACGGCTTCCCAGACTGCTAAAACAGATTTCGGGAAATCTACAGAAACAAAAGGCAAAGTAAGCCTTCCTTCCTCTGATTTATCCGGGGGGTGGAACTATTCCACCGATTACGAAGGGTCAGGTTCAACCCAGCGCAAAGGAACTCTTGTAGCTAAGGTTACTGTTGAGGTAGTGGAGGTTTTATCCAATGGCAACCTTAGAGTAAAAGGGGGGAAAAGAGTTAGAATTAATCAGGAGGAGCAGGTTATTTATCTGGAAGGAATAGTTCGTCCTCAGGACATAGGAGAGAATAACACTATATCTTCTGTAAAGATAGCCCAGGCCACAATAAGATACGAAGGGAAAGGTCCTGTCAATGAGGGAAGAAGGCCAGGTCTTATTTCCAGATTATTTAACTGGCTGGGGATATTTTAGAGAGGAAAAAATGAAAAAGATAGTTCTTATCCTTCTTTCTCTGGCGTTGATTTTTTCCTCCACCGTCAGTTTTTCAAATGAAGTGGAGGTAAGGATAAAGGACATTACACGACTCCAGAACTTAGAGGAAGTTCAGCTGTTTGGCTATGGACTGGTTGTGGGTCTGAATGGAACTGGTGATAAAACGGGTGCCACTTTTACTCTCCAGTCAATAAGCAATATGCTCCAGAATATGGGAATTGTTATAGACCCTGAAAAAATCAGGGTTAAAAACTGCGCCGCAGTGATGGTGACCTCTAAGGTGTCTGCTTTCAGCAAACCGGGAACTCGCGTAGATGTGATGGTTTCTTCCTTAGGTAATGCCACCAGTCTGGAGGGAGGGACTCTACTGCTTACACCTCTTCAGGGAATAGACGGGAATGTGTATGTTCTTGCCCAGGGACCTGTTTCAATAGGTGGATTTAATGTGGAGACGGGAGGGGCAGCTTTTAGGAAAAATCATCCCACTGTGGGGAAAATTCCCGGTGGAGGGATTGTAAAAAAATCACCTCTGGCTGAGATTCCCAGGGAAGAGATTGGACTTTTGCTCTCTCAGCCTGACTTTACCACCGCCAGCAGGATCAGTGAAGCGATAAATAAGCATTTCTCAGAGAATCTTGCCACTGCTAAGGATGCAAGTGTAGTTAAAGTTAAAATTCCTCAAAGCTTGCAGGGTGAAAAACTTGTGGAGTTTATCTCTCAAATCCAGAATCTTCCAGTTATTCCCGAAACCTCTGCCAGAGTTGTGATTAACGAGAGAACGGGAACTATAGTTATGGGCAGCAAGGTGAGAATCTCTCCAGTAGCTGTAGCTCACGGTAATTTATTTGTAACTATTGAGAGAACTCCTGTTATCTCCCAACCTCCTCCTCTCTCTGAAGGAGAAACAGTGGTAGAGGAAAAAACAGAGATAAAAGCCGAAGAGGAGAGGGGAAGGGTTGTTCTTTTAGAAGGTACAACGGTAGAGGAGCTTGTTAGATCTCTTAATGCTCTGGGAGTAACTCCCCGGGACATAATTGCCATCTTTCAGGCATTAAAGGAAGCAGGAGCTTTGCAGGCAGAACTTATAATTATGTAAGAGGAAGATAAAAAATGCTTCAGAGTGTAAATTTACTGCAGGAAGGTATGGGTGGGGGCTTATATGAGGAAAGGTTGAGGAAGGTATGTTCTCAATTTGAGGCAATTTTTTTAAACTACCTTTTTCTCCAGATGAAAAAAACAATACCCGAATCTGGCCTGTTTAAAGAAGAGTTTGCCAGTCGTATTTACGAGGAAGAGTTTTACTCTCTTCTTGCAGAAAAGCTGGCTGAGACGGGAGGAATTGGCCTTGCCAAACTGCTCTACCAGCAGTTAAAAAATAAGGCTAAACAAGATCCAGGAGGAGAAAATGCGGGAAGTAAATGAACTTACAAAGGTTTTAAAAAAACAGCTCAGTCTTTATGAAAACCTGGACAAACTCTGCCAACAGGAAGAAAAAGCTATAGTGGAGGGCGATTTAAAGAAGCTGGAAGAAACTGTTCGAGAAGAAGAAAAGATATTTACACAGATGAGAGTATGGGAAAGATTAAGGGTTACCCTTGTTAAAATCCTTAAAGAGAAACTTTCCCTTTCTGAAAAGACCACTTTCTCAGAACTTGTAAAGAGACTGGAGAAGGTGCATCCCTCCTGTCAGCTTGAGGACTTGCGAAAAAAGATAATCTCAAAGATCAGCGACATCAACCAGGTTAACCGGAGAAATATCTCCCTTCTTGAGTATTCTGTAAAGTTAATTGATGAGTACTTTCGCAGATTAACCGGAACAAAGACTGCTTCTACCTACACCTCACAGGGCAAAGCACGGGTGGAGGAGCAGACCCGAAAACTGTTAAATCGGATAACCTGACCTAATTTAAGGAAGAGTGCAATGGAAGCATTAAGGTCTCTGGAAATTGGAATAAGAGCGGTGAGGACCCAGCGCCAGGCCCTTCACGTTATAGGGCACAATATTGCCAATGTAAATACTCCTGGATTTTCCCGCCAGAGGGCAGTTCTTGCTACAACTCTTCCTCAGGGCTTTATGGGAACAGGGGTGAAGGTAGAAAGTATCCAGAGATTGAGAGATGAGGTTGTTGACTTTTATATCCGGGAGGAAAATCCTACCTTAAATCGCTGGAAAGCCAAGCTGGAGGTTCTCCAGGGGATGGAAATTCTTTTCAATGAACCTTCAGATAGCAGTATTGGAAAGATACTGGGTGATTTCTGGAATAGCTGGTCAGACCTTGCCAACAATCCTGAAAGTGGAGCAGCAAGGGCTAATGTGAGAGAACAGGGTGAGGCTTTATGTGAGGCTTTTAGAAGCCTTTATCAAAACCTTAAAGACCTCCAGATTAAAATTGATGAAGAGATAAAAACAGAAGTTGAACACCTGAACAGTATCATCCAGCAGATAGCCGACCTTAATCAACAAATAGAGAAAATAGAGCTGGGGAAAAGCTCTCAGGCTAATGATTTAAGAGATAAGCGTGACCTGCTTCTGGATGAGTTATCACAGCTTATCAATTTTAAATACCAGGAGATGCAGGATAATACCTTAAGACTCAGTGTTTATGGACAACTTCTGGTGAGTAAAGCAACTGTTTCACCCTTTATGACTGAGGCAGGAGAGAGTGGTTTCCTGGAGATTAAGTGGAAAGACAGTGGGGAAAGGGTAATAATTACAAGTGGTAGACTGAAAGGACTTCTGGAGATGAGGGATGAGGTTATTCCCGGATTTCTTGCCCAGCTGAATGAGCTTGCTGCTGCATTAATAGATCAGGTAAATGCTCTTCATAGACAGGGAATAGGGCTTGATGGAACGAATAAAATTGTGGGGTGGAAAGATTTTACCGGCACCTTAGACAGTGACGGCAGTTTTGAGATTAACGGAGTTAATATTCAGGTATTCGCAGGAGATGACCTTGATGCTATTGTCAACAGAATAAACGCTGAAGCAAATAATACCGGAGTTGAGGCAAGCAAGGAAGGAGACAGATTAGTCCTTCAACCTTATTCTCTGAATCCTCAAACGGTCAAAATTAGCGCCGACCCTGATGGAATTATGCTGAATAAACTGGGTATCCTGGCTGAGTTCTTTCAGGGAACCGGAGCAGAGGATATTGACCTTGATGATGCTATAAAACAGGACTTAAGCAAAATCGCTGCCTCAGGAAATGGAGCTCCCGGAGATAACAGTAATGCCCTCTTGATATTCCAGCTTAAAGACAAACCCGTTCTGGAGGGAGGAAGTTCCACCTTTTCCGATTATTACAGCAAAATTATTGCTGACCTGGGAGTGGAAACCAGGCAAATTTCAGGATTAAAGGAGAACCAGGAAACTCTGCTTGAACAGCTTGAAAATCGCCGCCAGAGCATATGTGGAGTTTCTCTTGATGAGGAGACAACCAATATTATTCTCTTTCAGCAGGCCTATCGGGCTGCGGTTTATTTCCTGCAGATTATAAATAATATGCTGGATATTCTTGGTAAGGCAATGATAGGTTTATAATGGTAAGATAAACGAGGGGGAAAAATGCGTATCACCGATGCTATGCTTGCAGGTAAGGTAATAAACAGCATAAATGAAAGTAAAGCTCGTCTGGGAGAGCTTCAAACCATACTTTCTACGGGGAAAAAAGTCAACAAACCCTCAGATGACCCTTTGCGTATCTCATCGATGTTTAATTTTGAGAAAGAGCTTGAGGAGATTGATCAGTATTTAAAAAATACAGAAACTGCCACCACCTGGATTGACCTTACCTGCCAGACTCTCACCCAGGTATCAGAAATTTTAAACTCAGCGCGGGTTATAGCTCTTAGAGAATCCAATGCTACTGCTACCTCCCAGTCCCGTGCAGCTTCTGCTCAGGAGGTAAGGAACCTGAGGACACAGTTTCTGAATCTTGCCAACACTTCCTTTGGTGGCAGGTATCTTTTCTCTGGAACCAGAACACTTACTCAGCCTTTTACCGAAGATGGGGCTTATCAGGGGGATGATGGAAAAATCCAGATTCAAATTGAAGACAGACAAACTATTGCTGTAAATGCTCCTGGAAATGAGGTTTTTCAGGGAGATGAGGATATATTTGCCGTTCTGTCTGATCTTGAGGTGGCTTTAACCAATAATGATACCCAGGCAATATCCTCTCAGATTGAAAGGATTGACCGCGGTCTTGCCCAGATACATCGCTGGGAGGGAGAGTTTGGAGGCAGGGGCAAAAGGGTGGAGATTTTTAAATCCCGTCTGAAGGAGCAGATGGTGGGATTGACCAAGCTTCTCTCAACTATAGAAGATGCGGATATGGTTAAGATTGCAATAGAACTCCAGCATGCAGGTGCTGCCTATGAAGCAGCGCTATACGCGGGAAGAGAAATTATGCAGTATACATTGATTGATTTCTGGAAGTAACCGGTGAGCCTCCCTTGCCCGGTTAAAGTTTTTCTCCTACCTGCCGATAATATACACGAAAATGAAAAAAGGAGGTGAGGAGAAAAACAAAAATCTTATACCGGGTAACTTTACAGATTGACTATCTGCAGAAAATAAACCCGTCAGGGGACGGGGAAAAGGGAGGTAAAAAAATATGAGGATTGCCCACAACATTACTGCTTTAAATGCATGGAGACAGCTTAATCTGGTAAATAGCCAGTTAGGCAAAAGCGTGGAAAGAATCTCCAGTGGTTATCGTATCAACCGTGCTGGTGATGACCCGGCAGGTCTTGTTATCTCAGAAAATCTGAGGGCTCAGATTGTGGGGATGGATCAGGCACTGAGAAATACTCAAGACGGAATCTCTATGGTTCAGACCGCAGAAGGAGCTTTAACCGAGATACACAGCTTGCTTGATTCTATGAGGTCTCTTGCACTGCATGCTGCAAATACAGCGGGAGTGACCGCAGAGGCTATTGCTGCTGACCAGGAGCAGCTTGATTCTGCTATTGAGTCCATTGAAAGGATTGCAACAACCACAGCTTATGCAGGAAAGAAACTTCTGGATGGAACAGCGGGTAAACAGGCTGAGATAAAGAATACAGACTATGTCTCGGATGTTGATGTAGGCAATGCATCAGTTGAGGGAATTGTTTATGTTACTGTGCAGGTTACAAATGAGGCTACAAGGGCTCAACTGGGAAGTGGTGAGGTGGACATTACCGGAGGAGTAACCTTATCCTCGATAGGAAAATTAACAGGAACAACCACTCTTAACATCAATGGAGTAGGCGTAGATATCAGTGGAGGGAT
>QMQA01000021.1 GCA_003648845.1 Candidatus Aerophobota bacterium | reverse complement strand
GCAGAACCGCAATCCCCCAAGCAACAAATTACTCCTACAACTTCTCCCCAACCTGCTCATACCAACCAGGAATACAGAAATGGAAGGCAAACGTAACAAACGATACATGCTATGCAGATAACACCTCCTCAGAATTCACCCTCACAATCCTAGGAACACTCAGAGTCACGCTCTATCAACCCTCAGGAGAGATATATGATAAAGGAGATAAGATAGCCTTCAAAGGATATGTAGAAGATGATTGTGGAAATCCGATAACCGATGCAATTGTAAACTTCACATTCTCCACAAACACCACCTTCAATAGAACTTACTACTGCGAGGCAAATCCTGTTCCATTAGAGGATGGAAACTATTCATGTACATGGGATTCTTCTGAAGGTGTGAATGGAACCTACAATTTAACCATGGAAGCACGGTTGAGCTTTTACAATAATGATACCTACTATGTGGGTAATGCATTTACAATCCTCACCTATCCAAAGCTAAATAATCCTATGGTTACACCCAATGGCTCAACAGGATGGGGACGCTCTCCCTATAACTACACAGTTTATGTGACGGATGAGGAGAACGAGACCGTGAATGTTTCTCTCTGGATAAAGAAGACCGTGGTAGGTTCTTGGAGATACATTGGATCAAAAACATGTTACAGCTGCAATAACACGCTGATATACTTTGAAGTGAACTATACCTGTGATGATATAGACTTCTGGTATTTCAAATTTACTGCAGAAGACAATTCCAGTACATTCACATCAACTGGAGAAAACGATAACTTCCATCAGGTAACAGAAGATCGGGTAAGAATAGAATACGTTTCAGGAAACGAAAGCATAGCATCTCTATCTGTACCGGCAGAGTTTATACTGAGAGTATATGATCTTGATATTCAAACATATAACATAAATACAAGTTATCCTGTTCCAATATCCTTTAATGTTACGAAGCACGGTTTCGGAACAGATTACGAAATTGTTGGTTATAATACAACCAATGCCTCCGGATACGTTACCTTTTACTTCTTACCAGACGCCACATATTCAACAGCCAAGCAGAACTGGTCCGGATTTGTGGAGACCAGTGAAACTTCTTGTTACTTCTTCAATGTATCAGGTTATTATAATGTAACAACACATACCCATGCTCCTCTTATCCAGAACGAATCAGTATCCCAACTCTCAGCCGGATGGGGTGAAGATTGGAGCTTTAGTGCATGGGTGTACGATTCCTATGATAACGTCACAGTTCAATTGTGGAGGTCAACCCTGTTCGTTGGAGAACCATGGATACTTGTAGAAGAGAGAAACTACACCAAACCAGGAACATGGCAAAAAATAACGTTCTATCCAAACTTTACCTGTGATGTTCAAGGTTTATGGTATTACAAGATAAACGCCACGGATACTTATCTCAATACCAACTCCACCACACCTTCTGCAGAGGATAACTTCACTATAACAAAGGATACCGTGCTTATGACATACATTCACGGAGATGGTTCTACTGCAAACAGATCAGGCAATCAAATAGATCCACTTATAATCCAACTTCACGATAAAAATGGAAGTGTTCTGGTAAACTTCAATGCTACATTCTATGTGGAGACAGATCACTATACCTATGATTCAGGAACCACAAATACAAGCAATTCCTCTGGCTATGTCGTGTTCAACTTCGATCCAACATGTGCAGATCCGAGATACGAGGTGGGAGAGCAAAACTGGTATGCAAGTGTGAGCGAAGATGCATGCTATTTCGCAAACTCTACACCAGCATATGTGCTTTACGTCTGGGGCGAGTTCAACACCTCGATCACAGATCCTACAGGAGATCAAAACTACACACAGGGAGATAGCATCCTGGTAGCAGGAACGGTTAGAGATGACTGTGGAGTGGAGATGTCCGGAGTCGATGTGAAGTTCTATCTCAACGGCACGGTTAATTACAGTTGTACAGATATTTCGAGTCCTGTTACAGGTTTTTACAGATGCACTTGGGATTCAACAGACAAGCACTATGGATGGTACAATGTAACCATGACTTCTAACACATCTTTCTACTACCATAAGGAAATCCTAAAGACCAATACCTCTGCTCCCGGCCTGTTCTACTTAATAGGTGTACCTTCCCTGAGCAATCCAGATGTATATCCGGACAATGAGGGCTGGGGATGGAGAGACTATAACTTCTCAGTGATCGCCTCTGCAGGAGAAGATGACCAGGAGATATTCGTTAAACTCTTCTTAAAATCACCTGGAGAAACGAATTTTGTGCAATATGGTGATACACAAAACTGTACAGGGTGCCAGAACCAGGTTTTCTACTGGTTGAGAAACTTTACATACCTTGAACAGGGTGGTTGGTTCTACAAGTTTGTGGTAGAAGTTGGCGGTGTGCCACAGGCCCAAACAGATGAGCTTTATATGTATCTGTATAAAGATGATATAATTATAACCCATGTTGCTGGTAACGGCTCATATGCAAACAGATCCGGAACACAAACAACAAAACTTATCCTTTTTGTAAACGATACAGATCGTGGAGAAGGAGGGGTATACGATCCTCCTGCAACGGTAAAGTTCAATATAACGTATGATGGAAGCAATTACACTCATGGAGGTTCAAACACAACAAATTCTTCTGGCTATGCTATATTCAATTTCGATCCAGACTGTTCATATTCTGTAGGCCCACAGCAATGGTTTGGTTACACCCAATCAGATCCTGCATACAAGGATCAGAATTCGAGTATTTTCAATATCACTATTCTTGGTGATCTCCTATCTGATGCGACAGCAGCAAACACTTCCTATATACAATCAGAAACTGTTACAGTATACATAAACCTTACCGATGAATGTTACAATCCGATAGACAATGCAACACTCAATGTCACGCTCATCCGTGCGAATTACACATTCCCGTGTGAAAACATTCAGTATCACGGAAATGGCAACTATTCATGTAACTGGACCTCTGATCTGGATGATCCTGTTGGCTGGTACAGCGTGAATGTGATTTCCTCAAAACCACCATACTATAACGATGGCAACCACACTATCGCTAACGTTTTCCAGCTCACACCGTTTGTAAACACAGACCCAACACTTGAGAATCCGAGTGCATCTCCAGGAGGTTGGGGTGAACCGATAAACTTCAGTGTTAAGGCATACGATGTCAATACGGAGAATGTAACTGTCCAGCTTTGGGAATCCAAGACCGGAACAGATCCATGGATTCTGAGAGACACAAAGATATGCATAGATTGTAATCCAGCAAGATATGTGAACTTTTCCATATACCATACCTGCTCTGATGTAGGAATAATGTACTACAAATTCAACGCAACAGATACCTTTGGCGGTTCAAATGAGACAGGTGTGCATAACTTCACAATCCAGCCAGATAATGTGACTATATATTACATTCAGGGTAACTATTCCGAAGTTAACAGATCAGGAAACCAGTATCCATATCCAGAAATAATAATAAGAGTTTACGATGAAGACAACAAAACCTTTGCATTTAATGGAACCAATGTAACATTCTGGTTTACCTATAATGATTCCTTCTGGGATTCTGGATGGACAAACACAACGAATTCTTCTGGACACGCAACTATTAGATTCGATCCGGACTGTTCATACTCAAGAGGTGTGCAAAAATGGATCGCTGGAACATACAATGACAAGTGTTATGAAGACAAGAATCTTAGCATAACATATAACATAACCATAATCGGAGATCTGCACAATTTTGTAACCAATGTAACCTGTCCTGATGGAAGCAATGTTTGTTACGATAATGAGAACGTAAGCATACAAGGCTATACCGAAGATGAATGTGGGGAGGTAATCGATTTTGCTGTGGTCAGCTTCACAGTAAGCCATGAATCCTTCTATTACTCATGTTCACCAACCTATAATGAAACCGGTGGCTATTATAACTGCACATGGAATGTTACAGGAAAACCAGGAGGTTTATACAACATAACCATGGAATCCTCAGGAGAAAACCTAAATGCAAATAGTACAGTCCATGAAGATGTATTTTTCCATGAGATTCCACCAACGTATTCAGCTGAAAGCGTTGATAGAGATTATGCACCTTGGGGAGACAACGCCTCACGATCACTCTTCACGTTCAGCATATACGTAACAGACGATGACGATACCCTTAACGTGAGCCTATGGCACAGCAAAGGAAGTCCTGATAACTGGGAACTTGCAAACTGGACGTTATGCTATGATTGTGTGAACAAGCTTGTAACACTTTCAAAGATGTATACCTCATGCAATGATATAGGAACATGGTACTGGTACATAAATGTAAGCGATGCATACAACCTTTCTGATAACACTAGCATTCATTCAATTGAAGTGGTTAAGAGAAATGTAACCTTCTCTCTGGTGGCAGGTAATGGAAGCACGGTTAACAGGGTTGGAGATAACACAACTTTGCTCAAACTTCAAGCATTCGATGAATATACAGGTCAGCCTCTGGGAAGCGGCATACAAGGATACTTCTGGGTAACTCAGGCAGGCTCTGGAACAGAAAGCTTCGGTCCTGCATTGGATGCAGGGGTTACGGATGTAGAGGGTAATTTTGACATAGATTTCAATGCAACCTGTGATTATAATGTTGGTGTACAAGACTGGAAGGGTGGGCTTGTATTCACCACCGCACCAATCTGCTACTATGATACAAACTCAACATCCTATACCTTAACTATAATCTCTGACCTCTACAATGATGTCACATTCCCAACGGGTGAAAAACCCTATCCACTGGGAGATGACATACCTATTTATGGTGAGGTAAGAGATGATTGTGGTTATGTAACAGGAGCAACCGTAAGATTCAGAGCAATAAGGGCAGGAACTGAGTACACACCAAGTCCTGATCCAGCCTCAGATGCAGGAAATGGAAACTATACGACCACATGGCAAAACTCAGGTCCGTTCACAGGTATATACAACATAAGCATGAACTCTTCAAAGAGCTTCTACAATGACGGATATGGCTTTGAGGAAAATGCATTCAGACTGGCACGTGTTCCAGAATTGTACGATCCTAGAGTTGATCAAGAAGTTGAAGGATGGGGTTACAATTATACATTCCAAGTAACCTATAGAGATCAGGATACTTCTGGAATAATAAATATATCCTTCTGGGTCTCTAATGATAATGTAACCTGGAAGTACGTGGAATCTAAGAACGGAACTGCAGGTATAGGTCTTCAGAACTTAACATTCTATAAAACCTTTACATGTCAGGATTACCTGACTAATCAGTATCTCTATTACAAATTCACTGCAGTTGACGAATTTGGACTTTCAAATGAAAGTGAAATAGAATACATTATTCTACAGCCAGACAACATAAGCTATGTTGATGTGTACGCAGACGGTCTATCTATAGACAGAGAAGGAAGTGACAGTGAAACCTTTTTGGTAAGGATAAACGATACCGATAGAGGAGAACCGGTTCCAGCAGGAGTAAATGCAACCTTCTGGATAACCAGCAATGCCCTGGTCTATGATAGGAGTTTCCCAAGACAGACCAATGCCTCAGGTTTCCTGAACTACACCTTTGATCCAGACTGCAGTTACACCGCAAAAAGACAATACTGGAAGGTTGAAATGACAGATGCATGTTATGAGCCCAAGAACATGAGCCTAAAGAATGTATACATTTATGGTCAGTTAAAACTTTACCTTGATCAACCACCTGAAGACTCAAGCTTTAATGTAACAGATGAGATTTTTGTCAATTACACAGTATATAGCGATTGCTCTAACGAAGGAAACCTTTCTGGTATGACAACCAGTGTGGAGTTTTCGCACTTAGGAAACACATCTTCATGTTCCTCTGGACCATACGATGAAGGTGATGGTGATTATAACTGCACTTGGAATACATCAGGACAGCCAGAAGGTTACTGGACTATAACCATAACAGCAATCGATAATCTTGCAGATGTCTACTATCATTCCAACACAACATCCTGGGTTGACAGATTCTGGCTAGAAAACAGACCTCCATTATCAGGAAATGAAAGCTTTTCACCTTCATACGGCGGATGGGGAAGAACATATACTTTCAATATATCTATTTTTGATCCAGAGGGAGATGTTGTCAACTGCACGCTTTACACCAACACCACAAATATGGGCTGGGTAGAAAGAGGCACCGCAACAGTGCATGGAAGTGGCAACTGTTCTGTGCAGGTTTCTGATTTCACACCAGAGGAACGGGGTATTGTCTATTACCGATTCCTTATAAAGGACGAGTTCAACTCTTACGAAACAGATAATTTCACAGGACCTCTGCTGATTGAGGATAACGTCACGGTTACAATGGCTATAGGAGATGATGCGAATGTGAACAGAACAGGATCGCAGAACACATTGCTGAGCGTTATAGTGTATGATACAGATAAACAAGAGTATCCATTAGGAGTGAACGTCACTTTCTGGGTCACATTTGATGGCTCTGTCTATGATTCTGGATTTACAAACCAAACCAACTCTTCAGGATATGCTAATTACTACTTCAATCCTGATTGCTCATACCATGTTGGCATTCAGAAATGGTATGCTAATGTGACCGATTCGAGATACAACACCAACACATCTGGTGTGTTCAATGTGACCGTATGGGGAGATCTCTGGAATAGACTTCAGATACCGAATGGAACCGAACATCTCAGGGGAACGAATGTTACGATAAGGTTCAACATAACTGATTATGAATGTCCGGAAAGCCTTGAGGACATTCCGCTTGAAAACATAAACATAACCATGATTAGTGAGAATTCCACGGAATACACGTGTTCTCCAATAATAAACGAAAGCAGTGGATGGTATAGTTGTACGTTCAATACCTCTGGCATGGACACAAGAGGCTATTCTATAACCATAAGAAGCCAGAGAGATTATTACAATAATGGAACCTATACCTATGATTATGTAGAAGGGGTTTCATCATTCTGGATAGAAACCATACCCATTCTTCAAGGAGAAAAGGTTGTTCCTTTGGTTGGAGGATTCAGTGAAACGTTCACATTTACTGTTAACGTGACGGATGAGGATTTGGATCAGGTAACGGTAGATGCATATTATCGCGTGCTACCTTCAGGTTCTTGGACATGGTTCGACTCAGCAACACAAAGTGGAATAAACTGGACAGCAACATTCACAAAGGTTTGGGGCCCATCATTTGTTGATAAAGATATGCAGGTTAAATTCAACGCCTCAGAAGATGATATCTGGAACTACACAAGCTCTGTACTGAACTTCACGGTTGAAAGGGATGATGTGCTTTTCGTTTATGTTGCAGGGAATGGAAGCACCGTGAACAGGGTAGGGACAAATTATGTTACCTTGATGCTGCAGGCATTTGATAACGATACGGCAGATCCTCTAGCAAATCCGGTGAAGAATCAATATTACGATTTCTGGGTGACAAGCAATGGTTCTGAAACAGATTCTTGGATAAGGGTAACGACAGGAAATGAGCTTACAAACGATTCAGGTCATATGTGGGTAAATTTTGATCCTGACTCGAACTGCCTCTTCAAGGTAGGTCCACAAAACTGGAAGGGTGGAATCTCTCCAGGCTCCCTTTACTATAAGGATCAGAACTCAAGTATATACAATCTTACAATAACCTCAGAATATGAGCCTCATATCTATTCACCATCTAATCAGAGTTTTGAAAGGGGGACTGATGATATACCACTGATAGGTTATCTCCAGGACCTTGCTCAAAACTGTGGTCTGGTTTCAGGAGCAGATGTTCATTTTGGAGTGAAAGGTGTGGGTTATGAATGTGTGGCTTCTGGAAATGGAAGCGGATGGTATAATTGCACGATTCCAGCATCGGTTCCATCAACACCCCCCATCTGGGATTATGGATGGTACAACATAACTATGAATGCAACAAGAGATTATTATCCATTTGCAGAGGTCACACTGAACTATTCCTTCTATCTCGCATCAAGACCTCAGTTAACAAATCCAACCGTAGATGAGTCCACAAAAGGATGGGGCAGAACATGGACGTTTAATGTTACAGTCACGGATGCTGATGGAAACAACGTAACCGTAAATCTCTGGAAGAGAAAATCCGCCAGTGATCCATGGGAATTCCTTGGATCAAAGTATTGCCATCCCTGTAGTAACACAATTCTCAGCTTTGAAGTGAACTTCACATGTGAGGATGTTGACGAAGATGGTTCTCAATACTTTTTCAACGCGACAGACGAATTCGGATACAATACAAGCACAAGCCCGGGAACCATTTACATAATGAGGGATTCTGTGTTCCTAATAGCAAGAACACCCAACGATATAAATGTTACAAGGGAAGGAGATGCAACTACACTTCTGAGCGTTGAGGTTCAGGATTTCGATAGGGATTATGAACCTCTCGGTGAAGGCTTCAATGGAAGCTTTTATGTAACAACAGATGGTGTGAACTGGGGTACTCCATATAATGTTACAACCAATGCGAGCGGATACCTCAATTTATACTTCAATGCAACATGCATACATCAGGTCGGTCCGCAACTATGGAAGGGTGGTATAGAAGGAGATAAGTGTTACGCTACGGGTTTCACTTCCAACAGAACCATGTATATTTACGGTCAGCTTAAGAACAATCTATACTATCCCCTCAATGGAACATCCTACAACACAGGAACCTCGATCATTCTCAATTACACAATATCCACCGACTGCTCTAACGAAGGAAATCTCTCTGGTGCGACAACCATACTGAATCTAACATCACCTTCCGGTAAAGTTTATCCATGTGATGAAGGTCCGAATGATATGGGTAATGGATGGTATAACTGCACTTTTGATTCAACACTCAAGCAGCCTGGATGGTGGGATGTTACCATAAATTCAAGTTATTCCTATTACTTCGATAACTCCACTACTTGGTATGACAGGTTCGAGTTGGTAAACACACCAACATCCTATCAAAACATGAGCGTAACACCAGATCCAGGACCATGGGGAGGTGTGTTCAACTATTCTGTTGATATATCAGATATAGATCTGGATGATACGAACTGCAGTCTTTACGTTTCAACGGATAACGGAACAACGTGGTATTATAAAGGAAAGAAATTCATACCTAATGGAACCGGAACATGCTATTTCGAGGTTTCAGATTTCACATGCAATGATATAAGCAATAACAGTCTTTTCTATTTTGTTCTTGAGGACGGATATAATGTAGTGAACACAAGCGTGGCACATGGACCCAATATTACGAAGGACTTCATAGATGTAATTCATGTGTTTGGAAACAATGAGGATGTCGATAGAGTAACAGGCAGCATAAGGCTTATACTATTTGTGAATGATACGGTTAGATCTTCTGGAACAGTTCCGGCTTCGAATATAACCTTCAATATAACAAAGGATGGAACAACGTATACAATCGTAGGCTTTAATACAACAAATGCATCTGGTTATGTAGTTTTTGATTTTGAACCGGATTGCTCTTACAGCCCGATGGTTCAGAAGTGGATTGCCTATGCTTACAACAATACATGTTACTATGATGATGTGACTCCAGAATTTAACATCACGGTATTGGCACACCTTTCCAATACTATCCAAACACCAACAGGAACTGAATACCTCAGAGGTGTGAATGTAACCATCCGTTTCAATGTAACGGATTACTGTGACAACCTTGTGGAAAACGTCTCAGCAAACATAACCATGATAAGTGAATATACAGATAAGTATTTCTATTGCTCTCCCATTAATAATGAAACCACTCTTGGATGGTATAACTGCACCTTCAACACCTCAGGAATGCCAGCAAGAGGATACACAATCCAAATAACCACGAACAAGACCTACTACCACCCAGACACCCTAACCCTTCCATATTCCGGAGGCTCCTCAGGCTTC
>QMQA01000020.1 GCA_003648845.1 Candidatus Aerophobota bacterium | reverse complement strand
TTTGAGAATAAATCTCTTTTATTCTTTCAATATCCATATCTACAAGCTCATCTATTATTTGGTCAAATTTTCCCTGTTTAATCTCTTCTACCCGGCGGGAAACATTCTCTGGCACAGGAAGACTCTGGCGAACGAATATTCTCCTTACAAGGAGTGAAACATTGGGCTGAGAAATCTCTGCCGGGCATCTTGCTACACAACTCCCGCACATTATACAGGGAAAAGAAAGCTCAGATGCCTTTTGATACTCTCCTTTTATTATTGCCTGAATATATTCCATAACTTCAATATCCTGGGGGCAGGCCTTTGTGCAGGTATTGCAGGCTAAGCATCTAAATACTTCGGGATAATATTCTTTTACAGCAGCTTCCACATCAGGGATCTCTTTCAGATCATAAAGACTTTTCTTGGCAGGCACAAAGGGGACCTGGGTAATCTCCATCCCTTCTTCTACTGAAGTCTGACAGGCCAAAGCATTCTCCAGTTTATAATTTCCCCTGATCCGGTAAGTAATCAAACAGGCTCCACACACTCCTCCCCGGCAGCCACAATTTCTGATGAACCTGTAGCCCACATATTCCATAGCCTTCTGGACAGTGAGGGTTTTGGGGACTTTATGCCGTTTACCAAAAATGTAAATGGTTACCATTTCATCTTTACTTTTGCTCATCAGTAATCCTCACTAAAGGGCCTTTCCAAACCGATAGTCCGGAATGAGGACTGGGGAAGGGATCTCGCGTAATATCCCCATTTCTTTCAGCTGCCTTTCATAATCTATTACGTGCTCAAGAGTTAACTTTCCTATCTTTTTCCTCTTTGCCCTTAAGGCAGCGTTTTTACCTGCTCTTCTTCCAAAAACAAAAATATCCAGCAAAGAATTACCACCCAATCTATTTCTTCCATGGACACCGCCAGAAGCTTCACCTGCCACAAATAAGTCCTTTACCGAACTTTCCCCTTCCTGGTTAATTAAAATTCCTCCGTTTTGATAATGGATAGTAGGATAGACCAGGAGGGGTTCCCTGGTAATATCTATCCCGAAGCCTTGAAAGCGATGGTGAAGGTGGGGAAAGATGCGTTTTATTGTTCCCTTTCCATTAATTATCTCTACCAGAGGTGTATCCAGCCAGACGCCTTCTCTGCCTGTGGGGGTACAAACACCTTTTTTCTTATAATCAACTTCTCTGATTATAGCAGAGGCGGTAATATCCCTTTTTTCCAGTTCATTAATAAATCTTTCTCCCTCCGAGTTCACCAGATGAGCTCCCCAACCGCGGAAAGCTTCTGTAACTAAAAGTCCGAATAAATGTTCAGGATATAAAGTTCCTGTTGGGTGAAACTGAATGGCGTCCATAAAAATAATCTTTGCCCCTGCCCTGTTAGCTATTACTAAACCATCACCGGTTGCTCCATAGTGGTTTGTGGTGGGGAAGTTCTGATAATGGAGACGCCCGGAACCACCAGTAGCCAGAATCACAGCTTTTGCCACAATCACAAATTTTTTCTCTGTTTCAAGGTCCACCGCTACCACTCCGCAGCAGGTTCGGTTATCGTCCAGGATTAACTCTACAGCGGGAAGAAATTCTATTACCTCAATACCTCTGTTATACACCTCATCTCTCAGGATCCTCATCATATCAAGACCTGAGTAGTCAGCACAGGAGTGGACTCTTCTCCTGCATTGACCTCCGGCAAAAGAGCTAAGGATATTTCTTTCATTATCAGTGCGATCAAACATCACTCCCAGATCAATTAGCCATTTTAAAACCTCTGGAGCATCAAGGACAAGAGCCTTTACCAGCTCTGGAATATTAACAAATCCTCCCCCACCCATGGTATCTAAATAATGCAGGGCGGGTGAGTCAAACTCATCCACTGCTGCCTGAATTCCTCCTTCAGACATAATTGTGTTGGAGTCTCCAAACCGAAGTTTGGTAATTAAAATTACATCTGCTCCATTTTCCTGAGCTACCAGGGCAGCAGAAGCTCCTCCTCCTCCACCCCCGACTACTAAGACATCAGTTTGGTAGTCAGGATGGTCAAGATCTACCTCGTTTGGATCAATCAAGCTTTTGCTTTCAAAAAGGTCGGCAATCTCATTGGGAACGAGCTGTCCCTTATTTACCCCAACTTTCAGTTTTCGCTGTGTTCCTTCTCTGTGTTGGGGGTGGTAAGTTTTAATTAATTCATTCCTTTCCTGTAAAGATAAAAGGGGAATCTCTTGTTTTCTCCTTTTTTCTCTTGTGCTTTCTAAGATACGAATGCTCTCCCGCATCTTCTCCGGATAGCTCATTTATCACTCCTCAAACAAAGTTCCAGGAACAAAGGCAAACCCATCCATAATTCTTCTTGCTGTCCTGCCAACAGCAGCTTTTTTTACCATCATCGTTCCTTTTTCTTCCTCAACTTCTATCTCTATTTCTATTGTTCCTGAAGCATGTCCAAATTTGATAAATCCCTCTTTTTTCTGAGCAAGAGCCTCATTTACCAGGGTTCCCTTTATCTTTGCTGCCACAGCTGTGCAAATTGACCCTGTTACGGCATAGGCTTTATGAGCTTTTTGCATGGACATGATGCGGGAGGTAAAATCAATGTCCCTAGATAAAACCCGGTGGTGATAAAAGTCTTCATAATCCTGGGGAGGAGAGACAAAAGCAATCTTTGGAGTAGCTGGAATTAAACTGGCAGCCCTTTGCCAGTTGTCCACTACTTTAATTATTTCAGCTGTCCGACCTCTTATTTCCTCTAATTTTTGCAAAAGAGAAAGATTTGAGTTAATCTCAGCAGGAAGCTCATATCCTTTTAAGCCCAGATCTTTAGCCCTTACAAAAACCATGGGAGTGGCAATATCAACAATGGATATCTCAAGTTCGGTTTTATCGGATAACCTGATAGTATCTTTAACATTTCCTGTAGGTAAAAGCTTTCCAGTGACAGAGCCGGCTGTATTTTTAAAATCAAGCAGTATTTTGGAACCTTTCCCGGGAACTCCTGATATACTGTAGCTACCCTCACTGAAAAACTTCCCCTTTTTTGTGGGAACCTCCGCCAGAATAATTTTTCTGGTGTTGGTATTAAACATTCTAACATAACTGACAGGCTCTGAGGGTTTTGTTAATCCCTCATCAACAGCAAATGCTGCCACTGCCGCAGAGAGGTTACCACAGTTGGAAGAGTAATCCACCAGGGGTCTGGTAATGCTTACATTTCCAATGGTGTAATCTATATCAGCCTCTTTTTGAGAAGAAGGAGAGATTATGGCACACTTGCTTGTTAAGGGATCTGCTCCACCAAGACCGTTTATCTGTCGGGAATCCGGAGAACCAAAGATAAATAAAATTACTTTATCTTTTATTCTCTTATCTGCAGGAAGGTCTTTTTCCCAGAAAAATACTCCCTTACTTGTTCCTCCTCTCATTATGCTGCAGGGAATTTTTTTACCCATTTTTCACCCTTTCATCCTGTAAATTATCTATAATGGCCTGTCCAAATTCGGAGCACTTTACCGGCTCAATTCCCATATGTCTTGCAAGGTCATAGGTCACCCTCTTTTGTTTGATGGTTACTGCAATTGCCTGGCGGATTAAATCTCCCGCTTTTTCCCATCCTATATACTCCAGCATCATTACTCCGGAAAGAATCATGGAGCCGGGGTTTACTTTATCCTGGCCTGCATATTTGGGAGCTGAGCCATGGGTAGCTTCAAACAGTGCAATAAAATCTCCTATATTTGCTCCAGGGGCCATTCCCAGACCACCCACCTGAGCAGCACAGGCGTCAGAGAAATAATCGCCATTAAGGTTAGGTAAGGCCACCACATCATATTCGTCAGTTCTGGTAAGAGCCTGTTGAAACATATTATCTGCAATACGGTCATTGATCAAGATTTTCCCTGGGGGAAGAACACCCTGATACTTATCCTGTAGCTCATCCTCTGTAACAATTTTATCAGAAAACTCCTCCCTTGCTACCTCATATCCCCAATCCCTAAAAGCTCCTTCGGTATACTTCATAATATTTCCTTTGTGCACCAGGGTTACACTCTTCCGTCCTCTCTCAATAGCATACTGGATAGCTTTCCTCACCAGTCTCTTTGTTCCTGTAATAGAGATAAGTTTAATTCCTATTCCCGAGTCTTTCCTTATTTTTACCCCCAGCTCTTTTTCCAGATAACCGATAAGCTTTGCTACTTCCTTGCTTCCCTGTGGCCATTCAATGCCTGCGTAAACATCTTCTGTATTTTCTCTGAAAATTACCATGTTCATCTTTTCCGGATGGAGCATGGGGGAGGGAACTCCAGGGATATATTCTACAGGTCTTACGCATGCATAAAGGTCCAGAACCTGTCTTAATGTGACATTTAAACTGCGGTATCCTCCTCCAATCGGTGTGGTAAGAGGTCCTTTTATAGCTACAATATGATCTTTTATACTCTGGATAGTTTCTTCAGGAAGGTACTCCCCGTATTTTTTCTTTGCTTTTTCTCCTGCATAAATTTCAAGCCAGATAATCTTCTTTTTTCCCTCATAGGCCTTTTCAACTGCTGCATCCAGCACTTTTTTTGCCACTCTCATCACTTCAGGACCAATTCCATCCCCTTCTATGAAGGGAATAACAGGTTTTTCCGGGATGGAAAGTTTATTATTTACAATCTGGATTTTCTCTCCTTCCTGCAAAAAGCTGGTTTTATTCATTTTTACCTCCCTTAATATCCTGTTTTTACCTTTACCACTTTGCACCTGTCCATAATTTTTTCATTTCCTCTACCCAGGAAGATCGACGCCGACCCGGAATTTTCCAGTAAGGCTTTCCGATAGGACAGCTGGCTATACACATCCCGCACCTGAGTTCAATACAAAAATTGATTTGTATACTCGTATCTTGTATAGGGAAGGTCATAAACAGAGTCTAAAACATGAACAGCAGCTACAATTACGTTTTTAGCTGTGGACAGGATATCCTCAGCTCTTCTTCCCTCTGGAGCCCCAGTTAGCCTTTGAGCTGGCGTAATGCCTACCAGATCAATTCCCTGGTCAAGAAATATTTGTTTTACCTTTTTGGTCAAATTCTCCTCGAAAGAAGCCTTATTGCCTTTTTCCACTTATCTCTCCTTCCTGTCTTAATTTAATCTACCACCTTAGCCAGAGTTTCCTCCGGTTTTTTCTTCCTCTTTTGGTATCATCTCAGCCCCTTTCAGTTTAAGGGAAAGAAGGGTTAATGCCACCGTTGCCACACATAGTCCGATAGAAAGATAACTACCAAAAAGAGCTCGAGTCCACTCTCTATGAGCAATAATTAAGGCTCTGCGCAAATTAGACTCCATCATGGGAGTAATAAGGAAGCTAATCACCAAAGGAGCAGTGGGGATTCCTCCTATTCTCATTCCATAACCCACAAGTCCAAAGGCAAGGGCAAGCACAACATCATAAGGATTACCCCGGTAGGCAAAGCTCCCTATGGTCGCCATGGTGAAAATTAGGGGAACTAAAAGTGGTTTAGGAAGAAGTCCTAACCTGGCATATAATCTGCCAAAGATACGGCCTATTCCAAAATTAAATGCATTGGCAACAAGCAAGATCATAAAAAGAGCATAGACAATCTCAGGATAAAGCTTAAACATCCTGGGAGAAGGAGTTGCTCCCTGAAGCATTAAAGCCGCTCCTATAAGAGCTGCTGAAATGCTGCCCGGTATTCCAAAGGCAAGTAGAGGAATAAGAGTGGGACCAACAGTGGCATTATTCCCTGCCTCAGCTGCGGCTACTCCTTCCAGCACGCCTTCGCCTATTTTTTTCTCGGGGGATGCCTGTTTGGCTACCCCGTAGGAGAGGAAAGCACCAACTGTGGACCCCAGACCGGGCAAAAACCCAACAAAAGAGCCTACGCCAAGACCAATCAGCATTTCCTTCCAGCATCTTAAGTATTCTTTAAAGGTTAGTCCTGCTCCTTTTTTTAAAAGACCATTTACAATACCTGCCTTGACTTTTTCCACTACTTTGCTCTCACCCAGAAGCTTAATACTTTCCTGAAGCATGGTAGAGATGGCAAAAAGGCCTATCATAAGAGGAATGAAGGGGATGCCACCCGTAAGCCACCACACTCCGAAAGTCATCCGGGGCACAGCAGATACAGGATCAGGACCAATGGTAGCCAGAAAGACTCCCAGGGCAGCGCTTATCAATCCTTTAGCAAGGTGTTTACCGCTCAGGGCACCAATTAAGGTAAAGGCAAGAACTACAAGCCAGAATCTTTCAGCAGGTCCGAACTTAAGTGCTACCATAGCAAGAGGTGGTGCGACAAAAATAGTGACCAGATCACTTGCAGTATCAGCGCTAACAGAAGCAGCCAGAGCCATCTCAACGGCTTTGCGCCCCTCTCCTTTTTTCATCAGCTTATAGCCGTCATAAACAGTAGCAGCAGCTTCGGATGTTCCCGGAGTGGCAAAACTTATGGCAGAAATGGAGCCTCCATAGACAGAGCCTTTATATAATCCAATGAGAAGACCAAGTGCCGGAGCGACAGGCATGGTGAAGGTTAGCGGTAGCATTATGGCAATGCCTGTGGCTGCACTTAAACCAGGTATAGCACCCACACCTACCCCTACAGTCACCCCTATAGCCATCCAGTAAAAAACCTCAGGAGTAAAGAAGAGCTGAAATGCCTCCCTTATAGCATCTGGTTGAAACATTTTCCTCTCCTAAACTAAAAAGGTAATATGCCCCACAAAATACCCGCAGGTAGCTTTATCCCCATACCGGTAAAAGCACCATAAACTATTAAGGTCATTACTATTGCTGATATAATGCATTTACGCCAGGACCTCAAACCAAGAGCGTAAATAAAAAATGTAAGGTAAAAAGGGGTTGCAATCAGGAATCCTGCCTTCCTCATTATTGTGAAATAAACCCAGGTTGCTATCAGTATTAAAATACCACCTGCAAAAGGCTTAAAAGTGAAAGTTCTCAGGTCTGGAGGGACTTCCCTGCGGTGAGTATCAACAATCAAAACAAATGAGAAAACAAGCAAAAGAACTACACCAAGAACAGGGAAAAATCCAAGTGTAAATCCATCACGAACCCTCCTGTGAACCCAGGGAGAAAGTTCAAGGTAAACAAGAAAAGCAATAAGAACCAGACTTAGCACAGAGCCAATACCCTGGTTGCATCTTAACCACTCGCTATGTCTTTTCATTTTTTTGTTCCTCCCTTTTCAAAAAGCTCGAATAAAGCCCGGTTGGTGCAAACCAAACCGGGCTTTGGCCAGACATAACTTTTACTCTATCAGCTTGATCGCTCTCTTCATTCCCTCCACCATTTTGTTGTACTTCTTTTGTGCCTCAGGATAAGGGACAAAAATAATTTCCTCTCCCACTTTACTGATAAGTTTGACCACGGATTTATCCTTAACCAGACTTGTCATCCTGTCCGAGATAATCTTGACTATTTCATCAGGAGTATCGGGGTGAACCCCTACCCATCTGGCGAAAGACATTCCCTCGTAGCCAAGCTCCGTGGCATCTGGAACATCCTCGAATCCCTTAGCGGTAATGGGTATATCACTGGTGTTAATTACAGCAACAGCCTCTTCTGGAACTATAGTTTGCACGGTTGAAAAAGTTGCTGAAGCTAAATCAATATGTCCACCCAGAAAGTCAGCTACAGCATCTGCGGTACTATCATAAGGAACCGGAGTGAGCTTTATACCAGCCTGATCAAAGATGTTAGCCGGCCCCAGGAGGTGAGAGGTAGTTCCGCCCCAGGTGAGTTTACCGGGATTTTTCCTGGCATACTCTTTCAGTCCTTCCCAGGTAGACCAGGGTTTTCCAGGTTTTGCTACCACTACTGCTCTGAAAGCAGAGACATAGCAAACAATTTTAATATCGTAGGGGCTAATGGGAGGTTTTTCTTCTCTTAGCAGAGCAATTACTGGAGTGGGACTGCCCTGGATTATGGTATACCCATCAGCTGGCCTTTTCAATCCTTCTCTCCAGCCCACGATACCATCAGCTCCAGGAATATTCACCACATGCCAGGGTACGCCAAAATGGTCTATGGCTGCCGAAGACATAATACGTGCCCAGCGGTCTGTGCCTCCTCCTGCTTTAAAGACGCAAATCCAGGTAATCATCTTTTCCGGATATTTAGCCATAGCCATAGAGCCAAAGCTCACCAATATCACACTTGCAAGAATAATAAAAGCCAAGGTTATAGATACGTAGCGACGCATAAATTTCCTCCTTTCTGGCTTATTCTCATAGAAGCCAGTCAAAACCCTGTCTTTTAGAAATCTATTTTTTATTCCTCACCTCCTTTTCCTTCAAAATGTTCCCTGCTTCGACCTCTTAAGAATATCCACCACCAGCTATTCTAATTGAAAATCTTTGTATTTCTGGATATGAGATAAAAGTCCCCCATCATCCAGTATTTTTCTCATTACAGGAGGAAAAGGAGAAAAATTTAGCTCAATACCCTTGGTTTTATTAACAACTTTCCCTTTTTCTAAGTCTATCTCCAGCTTATCACCCTCATCTATTCTGTCTGTGTCGCATTGAATAACCGGCAATCCCACATTAATTGCATTTCGATAAAAGATGCGCGCAAAGGATTTAGCCAGAACACAACTTATGCCGGCAATTTTCATAATGGTAGGAGCATGCTCTCTGGATGAGCCCAATCCAAAGTTTTTTCCAGCTGCGAGCATATCTCCCTTTGACATTTTCCTGGCAAATTCTGGATCAGCATCTTCTAAAACATGCTTTGCAAGCTCCGGCAAATTGGAACGAAGATGAAAGTACCTTCCTGGAGCAATATGATCAGTACTGATGTTATCGCCAAATTTCCACACCTTTCCTCGGAATATCATCAGAGCACCTCTCTTGGGTCGGTAATTTCACCTTTTATTGCTGTGGCAGCTGCTGTGGCAGGTGATGCAAGATAAATAAAAGCTTTGGGATTTCCCATTCTTCCAAGGAAATTTCGATTCTGAGTGGAAAGACATCTCTCTCCATCTGCGAGAACTCCCTCATGGATTCCTACACAGGGTCCACAGCCAGGAGGAAGGATGACCGCTCCTGCTTTCACCAGTATCTCCAGAATACCCTCTTTCATTGCTTCTAAGTATATGTTGCGGGAAGCAGGACCTATAACCAGGCGACATCTTGGATGTCGATGGTTATCTTTAAGAATTCTGGCAGCAATTCGGAGATCTTCCATGCGTCCGTTGGTACAGGTTCCAATAAAAACCTGGTCTATCTTAACCCCCTTAACTTTCTCTACAGGAGTTGTATTGTCCACAGTGTGGGGAAGGGAAACAGTAGGCTCAATTTCTGAAGCTTTAATATTAATTACCCTCTCATATGTTGCATCTGGGTCAGGCTTTATCTCCCTGAATTTATCACCACGTCCTTGATCCTCCAGAAAAGATCTTGTAACTTCATCTGAGGCAACCAGACCCGCCTTTGCTCCAGCCTCTACAGCCATATTACACAGGGTTAGCCTTCCAGAGATGCTCATTTTCCTTATAGTTTCACCATCAAACTCTAAAGCTTTATAAGTAGCTCCGTCGGCTCCTATCAAGCCAATTATATGAAGCATCAGGTCCTTAGGATAAACCCCTTTTTGAAAATCTCCTTCCACATTTATCCTGAAAGTTTCCGGAACCCTTAGCCAGGTTTTTCCAAGAGCAATACCTATAGCTACATCAGTGGAGCCCATTCCAGTGGCAAAAGCTCCCAGGGCACCAGCAGTACAGCTGTGGGAGTCAGCACCGATGAGAATATCACCGGGGTTAACAAATGATTCTACTATTACCTGATGACAGATACCATCCCCCACATCAGAAAGGAAAGCTTTTGTTTTTCTGGCAAATTCTCTTAAGAGGGTATGGTCGTTGGATAGCTCTTTGCGGGGACTGGGAACAGCATGGTCAATGAAAAGAACTGTTCTTTGGGGATTATGGGCCTTTTCCAGACCTATCTTCTGTAGCTGGCGAATGGCTAAGGGACCTGTACCATTCTGAACCAGACATACATCCACCCTGGCAACCACGAAATCTCCTGCTTGAGCTTCTTTTCCACAGTGCTCACTGATTATTTTTTCAGCAATTGTTTTCCCCATTTATACAGGTTACCCCCTTATGGTATTAATAATTTTTTTGGTAATTAATCCCTATAC
>QMQA01000019.1 GCA_003648845.1 Candidatus Aerophobota bacterium | reverse complement strand
GATAAAACCTGGTTAGTCTCAGTACAGTTTTCTTCTCGACCCTGAGGGGAATGTGATAGATGACATTATGGTTTATTGCCGCTCTGGAGAAAAGTCTATGTATCCCAGGAACTTAAAATACACCAGAACCCATGAGTGAATAAAAGTTGATAAAGATATAGGAATTGTCGGGATTACAGATTTTGCAGTAAAAAAGCTCACTGATTTTGTATATATAGAGCTCCCCCCGGTAGAAGAAAAACTAACCCAGGGCTCTCCTTTTGGCAGTATAGAATCTGTTAAAGCTGTTGCCGACTTAAACTCTCCTGTAACTGGCAAAGTAATAGAGATTCACCAGGAACCATCCCACAAAATAGATCTGGTAAGCAAAGACCCTTATGGTGAGGGCTGGATGATCAAAGTAAAGATAGAAAATCCAGAAGAGCTAAATAGCCTAATGGGCCCGGACGAATATGAGGAGTGGATAAAGCAGGAGGAAAAATAAATTAAAGGGCAGATAGACAGGCCAAAAAAGGAGGTGATAGACCAAGCAGGTCAAAGTCTACGCTGGCAAAAATCAAGGAGCATAAAAAAACCTGAACCAGGGAAAAGGAGACAAAAAATGAGTAAAAAAGTAAGAGGATTAACTTTACTTATCAGTTTAATGGTTACTTTATTGATATTGCTGGGTACTTTCGGAACAGCATCTGCCTGTACTGCCATACTTGTTGGAAAGGATGCTTCGGTGGATGGGTCGGTGATGACTACCCATACCTGTGATGGATGGTATGATAATCGTATTCGCATTGTCCCGGGAAAAACTTTTGAGAAAGGCACAATGGTTCCTGTCTACAAAGAAATATGCCATCTGACACGTCCAGGTGTAGAGCTAATAAAAGTTGGTGAAATACCTCAAGTAGAAAAGACCTATACTTATTTCCATGTTGGATATCCATTTATGAATGAACATCAAGTAATGATAGGTGAATCGACTTTTGGTGGTCGGCGGGAGTTGGTAAACCCAGACGGGATGATGATAATTGAGCAACTTGAAATATTCGGTTTGCAGAGGGCAAAAACAGCAAGAGAGTGCATAAAAATAATGGGTGCTCTGGCTGAGAAATATGGGTATGGCGATGGGGGAGAAAGTCTCACGGTGATTGACCCAAATGAGGCGTGGCTATTCGAGATTGTAGGACCTGGACCACTATGGACACCTGAGAGTGGAAAACCAGGGGCAATTTGGGCAGCTCAGAGAATCCCGGATGACCATGTTTCGGTAGTTGCAAACAGGAGTAGACTTGGTGAGTTGCATCTCGAAGATCCAGATTATTTCATGGCTTCAAAAAATGTTTTTTCTTTTGCAGAAGAGATGGGATGGTGGGATCCTGCGACTGAACCATTTGTTTTTTGGAAGGCATATTGTCCTGAACCTTACGGTCATCCCTTTTACCAAAGACGCCGAGAATGGCGAGTTTTAAGCCTTTTGGCTCCTTCCCTTAACCTCGATCCCTGGGCAGAGAGATATCCTCTTTCGGTCAAGCCGGACAGAAAAGTCTCCGTGCAAGACCTGATAGCTATCAATCGAGATTATTATGAGGGAACCGAATTTGATTTAACCAAAGGACTTGCTGCGGGTCCATTTGGTACTCCAAACCGTTACGCTACTCCCAGCAAAGTTAGACCAGAGGGTCGTAAGAACTTAGATTGGGAACGTGCCATTTCTATGTTCAGATGCTCTTATAGTTTCGTAGCTCAGGCAAGAGATTGGTTACCCAATCCTATAGGAGGAGTCCTCTGGTTTGGTGAGGATGCTCCTCACTCAACTTGTTATGTTCCTTTCTATTGTGGGATCACACAGGTTCCAAAGTCATTTAGTACCGGACGAAGAGATATATTTGATAGAGACTCTGCATGGTGGGCTTTTAACTTTGTATCAAATTGGGCAGATCTCAAATTTTCCTATATGATAGAGGATATAAAGGCTGTTCAAAATGAGCTTGAAGGCGACTTCTTTGCCATGCAACCTGCTATTGAAAGAGCTGCACTTGAGATGTATAGAAGAGACCCGTCCTTAGCAATCAAGTTCCTGACCGACTATTCTAACAGCTGTGCAAATAGAGCTGTAGATACCTGGTGGAAGTTAGCCGATGAACTTATCGCCAAGTATGACGATGGATATGTTGACGGAAAAAGCGTGGGTTATCCTACATGGTGGCTCGAAGAAGTGGGTTTTGGTCTCAGTACCCGGGAAAAATAGAAGACAACTGAAATAAGGAGGAATGATGGGGTTTTTGTAATAAACTATTACTCTCCCATCAGGCAAGAAATAATCGTAGAGATTAACCACTTCGGTTAACGAAAATGGCTTTCGTTCCAACAAAGAGGTTAAGGAGGGCAAATGGTCTAAGTATTAGGTTATAATCTCTGATATGAAAAAAATAAAGAAAGGGATAACTATGCGATTTAAAACAAAGAGAATAGGAGGATATGGAGGGTTTTTAGTTTTGATTGTTGTTTTTTTTCTGGGTCTACAAGGAAGCTACGCCACCGAGCAGACTTTCGAGATTCTTCCTCCAACCGCCCAGTTGCCTGTTGCTGAATTGCCCTTAGTAGTTACTACCTGTGGACAAAGCCCGGGAGCCTTGATGATCAGGATAGTATGTGGAAGCATAGGTCTGCAATGTGAGGAAGCTGACTTGCTTACAGCAAAAGATCTTAAATCTAAGGCTGAGGAGGGACAGGCTTATAAGACTTTAATTATAACAACCGGCACCAGCCTGAAAGGTATGGGAGCAGCAGGAATCGATATAGATTATGAGGTATCAAGAATAAAGGCTGTTATCCAGGAAGCCAAGAAGGAGGGAATACTGATAATTGGTGCCCATATTGAGGGTATGAAGAGAAGAGTTGATGAGACAGATTATGCATCTATAGGTACAGTTATTCCGGAATCGAACCTTATAATTGTAAGAGCGGATGGCAATGAAGATGGATATTTTACAAAATTAGCTAAAGAGCATAATATTCCACTAATTACCGTTAAAGAAACTCTGCACCTTGCCAATGTCTTTAAAAAATTGTTTCAGACAGGGGAAAAAGCATCTACTTCATCATAGTTATCTTTTAAGATTGGCCTCGAAGGTAAAAGAAAAATAGGATAGCTGGTGATAGAGAACAAAAAGCTAATTTCCAAATGATCTGAAAGGCTAACTTAGATTAAAAGAAGGGAGGAAATCAAATGTTCCTTCATGCGGGGGTGGTTTTGATTGTAATTGCTGTGGCTTTTGCCATAGCCAGATCACTAAAGCTAACCACCGAATTATCTATGTTTGTGGCGGCGATTGCAGGAGCTGTGGCTCATGGAGCAGGCATTCCTGTTCGACACATTGTGGAAGGTGCGTTTACTTATTACGATATCTGCCTAATATTCATCACGGCGACATTCTTTATGAATCTCCTTAAGGAGGCTGGAGGGGTATCTTATATAGTAAGAAGTATTATTACAACTTTTCATAAACACCGCTTAATTTGTCTTTTATTGCTTACATTTGTCCTTTTGATACCTGGAGCATTAACAGGAGCTGGAGCTGTGACGGTTCTGATTGTTGGAACACTGGTGGGGACTGTACTTATTTATATGGGAATCTCGGAGACTCGAACCGTTGCAATAATATTTCTCTGTGCTGCTATGAGCGCAGCAGCTCCACCGATAAATCTCTGGGCTATGATGGCAGCAGCTGGATCAAATATGCCCTACGTTGGATTTATGCAACCATTATTAGTTATAACAGTCAGTGGAGCTTTGCTTTCCATGTTCATTTTAGGATGGAAAGGAGCGGCAGTTGATTTGGAGAAAGCACTGAAAGAACTACCTGTACCCCCTGAGAAAATGAACTGGTTTAGAGTAGGAATACCATTTGGTGTGTTTTTTGCTTTAGTAATGGCAGGCAGGATATGGCCTTTTCATATGCCGATACTGGGGTTGCCTTTAATGTTCCTCATTTCAGCTTTAACTGTGGTTTTACTTAGTCCGAAGAAACTCTCCATTTTGAAAATCGCAACTGAGACCATACATCAGCTCATTCCTCTGGTTGGAATAATGGTGGTTGTAGGTATTCTTATACAAATTATGGCACTCAGTGGGGCTCGAGGTCTCATCTCCCTTGCAGTAGTGACTCTTCCACTGTGGGTTTTGTTCTGTACGCTCTTTTTTATCCTTCCGTGGTCCGAGGGACTGGTACAATATGCAGTTGCACCACTACTTGGTGTTCCTCTTGTATTTCTCTTTAATATGAAAGGGCTAAATCCGATTATTGCCCTTTCGGGAATGGCAGTTATGTGGCCTCTCGGTGATTGTCTTCCACCCACTGCTGTCGTAGGAAGAGCAGCAGTAATAGAACTTGGCTATAAAGGACGCTACTACAGAGATTTTGTGAAGACATGTCTTGTCCCAATGGGATGCATTTTGCTAATATGTACACTGTTTATTATCTATAGTAAACAACTGCGTTTTCTTGCAGGAGGATAATCCTGACAGGAGCAAGGAAAACTTTATTTTATGGAAAGGAGGAAACTCTCATGACAGTAATAAATATGGTGATAATGGTTATTTATCATATCATTAGTGCTTTTTTTGCATTTGTATTAGTGAAGAGCATCGTAAAAACTAAAAATGTGCAAGAGGCGATCCTTTACTGCATCATATTAATGCCTTTTGTTTTAAGAGTGTTGCACATAAAATAAAAGGGGGAAGCAATGTCTTCTAAGTGGTTGTGGACTATAAAAATTGTAGCTCTATGTGCAGCAGGTATAGCTATGGTACTGGCGGGAAAAGACTTCTATGAGCATCGTCATTTTAAAGAGCCGGTTGTGCTTGGTCCTGGAGTTACCAAAGTTAAAAAGTTGAGCACTTATTTTCCACCTCTAAAAGGAACAATCAACGATTGTAATATCTACATCTTGGATAGTGGAAAACCCGGGGGTACGATTATGGTTATTGGTGGAACTCATCCCGAAGAACCAGGAGCAAATTTGACAGCAGAGGTTCTTGTTGAAAATGCTAAGGTTGAGAGAGGAAGATTAATTGTTGCTATTCGTGCCAATCGGAGCGCATCAACTGTAACGCGACCTGGTGATGCTTATCCTCGCTTTTACCATATCGCCACAGACTGGGGAACAAAAAAGTTCAGGATGGGGGATCGCTGGACCAATCCTCTTGATTCATGGCCCGATCCTGAGGTTTATATCCACTATCCCAGCCGCCAGATGCTTGCTTACATGGATATCAGAAATTTGAATCGTACCTGGCCTGGAAGACCTGATGGAACCATTACTGAACAGACATGCTATGCATTTATACAACTTATCAAGCAAGAACACGTAGATGTCTTTATTGATTTACATGAGGCTGAGTTAGAATATTCGGTTATCAGTACAATCGTAGCTCATGAGAATGCCAGAGATATAGCTGCAATGGTATCTATGGTTCTGACAGGTACAGAATTTAAACGTCCTATTGGAATGGAGTTTTCTCCTAAAACATTGCATGGCCTTTCGCACCGGGAAATAGGAGACTTTACAGATGCACTTTCTCTTTTAGTGGAGGTACCCGAGCCTTTCTTAGATAGAGTACGTGGAATTACTGATGAGCATCTACTTCTGACTGGACAGGACCCTTTTGTTATGGAAGCTGGAAAACATGGTCTTCTGTATGAGGAGATTGACGAAAGGGGATGGCCTATTGACGTGAGAGTAGGGAGGCATTGTTCAACGATACTAAAGATTGCAGAGGTCTGGTCAAATATGCATCTCGATAAAGCCGTAGCGATCGATAATGTACCGCGTTACGCTGAAGTAATAGAAAATGAATTAGGGCACTATTTCCATAATCCGGCGGAAGTTACTCCGAATCGTGTGGCTTACGAATAATTAGATTTGGATGTTTGTTAAAAAAGGAGGTCTGTAGAATAGGTTCCAATCGAAATGGAAAGGAGGTGAAAAAATATTCAAGAAGGAAGAGCTGAAAAGTTCTGCAAATTCTTAAAGGAGAAAAACAAGATGGAAAAGAAGAGACCATTTTTGGTTGTAGGTGTAATGTCTGCCAGTGTGGCGCTGCTTTTCACTCTTGTAATAGGTGCTTACGCCTGTATGGACATACTGGTAGGTAAGGATGCCTCAGTAGATGGATCGGTGATGACCTCCCATACGGTTGATGGATGGTATGACGGCAGGATTCATGTAGTCCCCGGACAGACCTTTAAGGAAGGTGCTATGGCACCGGTTTACTGGAATATAATTGGTTACGAGGACCCTAAGCCAGGAGAGGCACCAATAAAAATCGGTGAGATACCCCAGGTCAGAAAAACCTATACTTATTTCCACACAGCCTATTCTCACTTTAACGAGCATCAACTGGCAATAGGAGAGACAACCATTGGTCAAAAAGATGAGCTAAAAACATTCTTGGGTGAAAAAGCAATAATGACCATTGAACAACTTCAGGTATTTGCACTACAGAGGGCTAAAACGGCAAGAGAAGCTATCAGAATAATGGGCTCTTTAGCAGAGAAATACGGTTTTCTTCCTTCCTGTGCTGGTATGGGAGAATGCCTCACCATAGCCGACCCCAATGAAGCCTGGGTATTTGAGATTTTTAGTGTTGGCCCCCTATGGACACCTGAGAGTGGAAAACCGGGGGCAATTTGGGCAGCTCAAAGAGTTCCGGATGATGAGATAATCTGTGTTCCTAATATTAGTAGAATTCGTGAAATTGACCTGAATAACCCGGACTACTTTATGGCCTCCCCTAACTACATGCAAGTTGCTATCGACCATGGCTGGTATGACCCTGCAAGTGGTAAACCTTTTATCTGGCAGGAAGCCTATACACCCAAACTTGGCGGTTGGTCACTTTCATCAGAGTGGGTTCGCATCCGCCTGTATTTAGTTTACAGTACCGTAGCTCCATCTCTTGAATGGGACCCTTATGCTGAGACAGAAAGTTATCCTTTCTCCATTAAACCGGAAAAGAAACTATCAGTACAGGACATAATAGATTTTCAACGATCTGTCCTTGAGGGAACCGTTTTTGATATGACAGAAGACCTTGACTGGCTGGTGCCAGATGGCAAAGGAGGTATGGTTAAAAGTCCATTCTGTACCCCATTTCCTGGTAAGGATATGAGAAAATTGCTGGATATAACTTATCATCGCCCTGCTGCCAGATACGGTTGCTCATACGGCATTGTATCCCAATCAAGAAACTGGCTACCTGATCCAATAGGGGGAGTTTTATGGTTTTATTTTGACAACCCGCACACAAGTATTCATGTACCCATCTATGCAGGGGTTCAGGAAATCCCTACCTCGTGGAAAACATTTGACTGGAAAAAATTCAGCAGAGACTCTGCTCGCTGGGCCTTTATGCTTGCGGATGATCTTGTAAACAGGCGATATCAGGATGCTATAAAGGATCTAAGGGAAGTTCGTGACCCCCTACAAGCTGAATTTTTCGCAATGCAGCCCGCAATTGAAGCTGCAGCTCTTGAGCTATACAAAAGAGATCCAGAATTAGCAAAAAAATTCCTCACCAACTACACAAGATCCTGCATGGAAAGAGCTGAGAAGGCTTATTGGGAGCTGAATGACTATCTAATCTCCAAATACACCAACAACACAGGACTAACACCTTAGAGGTTCAATCCTGTCTGAAGCGGGAGAAGGAGCAAAACAGGGAGGTAGATAAAAAAATCTACCTCCCCGAGGCAATTTATTGTGGCTTTATTGTTGGGGCACCTATATCCACATGCCGGAGAAAATAACTTGTCTTACTTATTGTTAGCTATATTTGCACTTTTTCTTTATTGGCATATAGAATACCAATTTTACCTGAAGAAATTAAAGCAAATACCCATTAGAATTCATGTTAATGGTACCAGAGGAAAAACTACTGTAACCAGAATGATTGCCAGTGGCTTGAGAAAAGGGGGGTTGAAAGTCATAGCAAAAACAACAGGTACAATTCCCTCTCTAATTCTTGAAGATGGAAGAGAGCTTTTTATTTTCAGAAGAGGCAGGACAAATATAAAAGAACAATGTAGGATAGTCTCCCAAGCTTCAAAGAAAAGCGCAGATGCGGTAATATTAGAATGTATGGCCATAAAACCTGAATTGCAATGGATATCCGAACATCGCCTTATTCAATCTACTATTGGTGTTATTACCAATATTCGCCTGGATCATCTGGAAGACCTGGAAAAACCCCGTATAGAAGATGTAGCTCATTCCTTGAAAATGACTATCCCTCTGAGGGGAAAGTTAGTAACCAGCGATAAAAAGTTTTTGCCATTTCTGATTAGCGAAGCCAGAAAAGTTGGAACAGAGGTTATTTTTGCTGATCCTTCCGAAGTTCCAGATGAATTAGTCCAAATAACTCCCCACATGAATTTTAGAGAAAATATAGCAACAGCTTTGAAGGTTTGCACTCTCTTGGGGGTTGAGAAAAAAACCGCCCTCCAAGGAATAAGAGAAGTAAAATTGGACCCTGGAGCTTTGAGGATTTTTAAAACCCTGATGGAAGGAAAGATAGTATATTTTGTAAACTTATTCGCCGTTAATGATCTTTCATCTTTGAGGATAGTTTGGAGCAGGTTAAAAGAAAGTGATCTTATTAGAGAGATACCTGCTATAGCAATATTAAACATCAGGCAAGATAGAATGCTACGCTGTGTCCAATTTGCTAAAGTCTTAGCAACAGAGCTTGATTTTTATAAAGTTATACTTACAGGGAGCCCCACTTATCCAATTAAAAAAATACTTGCAAAAAAATACTCACCACAAGATATTATTTCTATAAAAACAGAGGAGGAATTAGCCAAAGCAATAATAGATTTTTCTTTCAGGGAAATAGCAATTTACGGTTTAGGTAACACTCAAGGAATGGGACTACAATTAATTGATTATTTTGAAAAGAGAGGAAAAGAAATTTGGTTGCACAATCAATAATAATTGGAATTATAGTAGGATTCTTATTTTATGAGCTTACAGGGTTTTCTCCGGGCGGAATAGTAGTCGCAGGATACTTAGCTTTAGTAATAAATACTCCTTCTAAAATTATTAGTACTATTGCTGCTGGAATTCTAACTTATTTACTGGTAGAGGCAATTTCTAACTATACTATCCTTTATGGACGTCGCCGTTTTATGAGTATGATCATGGTGGGGCTTGCTGTCAAATGGCTTTTAGAGGAGCTCTTCATTAGAATTCGTGTCCATGACATAGAATTAATTCCTGTAGGATATGTTATTCCTGGACTCATCGCCAACGACATGAAGCGTCAAGGAGTAATTCCCACTATTCTTTCAATTATAATCGTAATGGCGATAGTGAGTTTAATATTACGTCTTTTACTTTGAAAAAAATTGAATGTATTCAGACTAATTCTGGTAAATGTTAAGAGGCAAATTCTTTTTTGGGGTTAGAAGCTGGAAAAAAGGTAAAATTCAACCCATATTTCTTATTATTATCTTGATCTTTGTAATATTGGGCATATATATTACAGAAAAAGCTAAGAAAGGTATCCCTGAAGTTAATTACCAACTGAAGATCGAAGCAGCCCAAATAATGCAACAGGCTATTGAGGTGATAAAAAGCCATAGGGTGAATAAAATAAATCCTCGTTATGACCCTAATTTTACTGGTTTAATCGGCAAAGAGTTCACTCCCATAACTACTTCTACTGGCAATCTAATTGCAAAAAGAACAGCTACTAATCCCGATTGGGCAGCTGTATTGGTAGAGATGTTTATGGAATTGGGATTAAAAGAAGGGGATATTGTGGCAGCAGGAGCTTCTGCTTCCTTTCCTGGCCTAATAATTGCTACTATGTCAGCAGCAAAGGCAATGAACTTAAAACTCATTCTAATTAGCTCTATTGGAGCCTCACAGTGGGGAGCTAATGATCCAGAATTTACCTGGCCAGATATGGAAAAATTGCTTTTTAAAAAAGGCATCTTCCCATATCGCTCCATTGCTATTTCCATGGGAGGTGATGATGATAGAGGAATAAATTATTTTGGAAATGAGGAACAAGTTTTTATGTCTATAATAAAAAGAAGCGGGCTTCAACTTATATATGAGAAAAGCTTGACGGAAAGTATAAAGAAAAGAATGGAACTTTATAATAAATATACTAAAGGAGACCATATAAAGGTTTTTGTTAATATTGGGGGAGCATCTGCTAATGTAGGCACCTGTGAACACTCGTTAAAAATTTCTAACGGCCTTCAAAGAACTCTACCGCCTTGCAATCATTCTACCAAGGGTGTTATCTTTCATATGGCAGAAAGAGGAATACCTGTAATTCATCTACTTAATATTAGAACGTTAGCTTTTAAGTATGGCCTCCCAATTGATCCTATTCCCTTGCCCAAAATTGGGCAAAGTAAAATATACCAATATTCTCAAGTTATGAGAACAGGGGTCAATGATTAACTCTATAGAAATACAAAAATAATGAAACAGATCCTGCAAAGCAAGAGGAGTTTAAAAAAATTCTATCGATGGATGATGAATCCGAATATACACCTTTGGAGATTTTCTCCAGTATCTTCTGTAACAGACCGAGGGAAAACTCTTTTTAATTTTAGACAATGCTACCTGGCACAGAGCCCAAGATTTAAAGGAATTCTTCCTTAATAACCAGGACCGACTTGTGCGTATTTTTCTACCACCATATTCTCCTGAACTTTAGTCCAATTGAAAGAGTATGGAGAATTACACGAAGAACAGTAACTCATAACCGTTATTTTGTCACCTGTCCGGTTATCTCCGTTATATCTGCTTTTAGTGTTTCAAGAAGAGCGGTGTCGCTACCAATCATCCAATCCTTACCCGTATAATAATTTGCTTCAGATTTTACTTCAATCTTAGACCTATCTTGTGAGAACTTGATAGTTGCCCTCACTCTATAATCCTTCCTGAGTTCACCTGTCCAGGTATAGAGCCAGGCTGTACGTATATAGCCGTTCTCTTTTG
>QMQA01000018.1 GCA_003648845.1 Candidatus Aerophobota bacterium | reverse complement strand
TCTATTTTAAGCTCTTTTTCAAATTCCAGATAGATATATACAGGAGTTGCACCCGCCAGTCTTATCTGTTCAGGGTAGGAGACCCAGTAGGGCATAGGAACAATAACCTCATCGCCGGGATTACATACTACCTGCAGAGCGTTGAAGATAATTTGTTTGGCTCCATTTCCAACAACAATCTGGGATGGAGAGTAGTCCAAGTTGTTATCCTCCCTGAATTTTTTACTTATGGCCTGGATCAACTCTCCACTACCAGCTACTGGAGTATATCTGGTGTAATTTTCCTGTATTGCTTTTATTGCAGCTTTTTGGACTGGTTCGGGGGTGTTGAAGTCCGGTTCCCCTGCCGAGAAATCAATAATCCTTTTACCTTCCTTTCTCATTTGTTTGGCTTTTGCAGAGATAGCTAAAGTAGCAGAGGGTGTTAAACTGGCTACACGGTTAGAAACTCGCATTTTTCCCTCCAATAAATTTTGCAAATTTTTTCCCTTTTATATCCTTACTGGAAAGAGCCTCTGCAGCTTTAAGGATGGAAAGAGATGATTCTATCTGTGCAGGCTCCAGGAGGGCTCCTTCTATTCCATACCAGCTTGCAATTCCTAACAGGAACCCTTTCAGAAAATTAGATCCGATAGCTTTTCTGGAGAACTCGTTTAATTCCAGAATTACACTTACCGGGATACATAGTTTTGCCTTCTTAATTTCAGTGATTTTATCCTTAAAAGAAAAGTTGTATCTGCCGAAGGGAGGCATGGTGATTTTCAATACCACTTCCTCCGGATTTACACTAATTTGCCTGCATTTTTCCAAAATCCTGTTAAATTCTCCTCCTATATCGGTTTTTTTATGAAGGTAAATATTAAATCCAACAGTTGCCCCCCATTTTTTAGTTATTTTTAGAGCTTCCTCATCATCCGGGTTCAGAAAGACAAGACCCTTTCCCTCCAGCTCTCCCAATGCTTCATCCAGAAAGGATTTTCCTTCTGTATCTATACATATGCCAAGATTGGTGTTTTGCTGAAGAAAATTTATAAATGAACCAATTCCAAAACCTTTACTCCTTTTTCTAAAACCGAGGTTTAAAAAAGAGCATTGTTTTTCCTCAGCAAAGGCCAGTAGCTCTGAAATTTTATCCAGGCTTTCTCCCTCAATAAACTCACGAGAAAGGTTTATCCCTACCAGTAGAGGAGTCTCTTCTTTAAAGGAGTAGATTTTTGTACGCGAAGAAAACCCCTTTATTGGAGGGGTCTTTTTTGAAGGTACACAGATATTCCTTGTCTTGGTTACCATAGCTGCAATATGCTCGGAAGTTGTGCCACAGCAGCCTCCAATAATCTTAGCTCCACATTCCACAAATTTTTTCGTCCACCAGGAGAACTCTTCAGGTGTTACAGGAAATAGGGTTTTCCCTTTTTCCAGAACAGGTTTTCCTGCATTGGGCTGGAAGATAAGAGGTTTTTTAGCACAGGATACCATGGTTTTGACTACCGGAAACATCTCTCTGGGTCCAATACTACAATTTGCTCCCACTACATCTAAATCCAGAGCTTCCAGGGCAAAAACTCCTGTCCGGGCATCGATACCGATTAAGGTTTTACCCTGTTCCCCGAAGGTAAGCTGACAAACCACCGGTAGGTCACAAACCTCTCTTGCTGCTACTGCTGCTATCCTGGCTTCCTTAAGAGATGCCATGGTCTCTATGACTATGAGGTCAGCACCTGCCTCAGCTATTGATTCAATTTGTTCCCTGAAGACCTGAAGAGCCTGAGAGGTTGTAATTTCTCCCCAGGGCTGGATTAAATCTCCAAGAGGACCAATAGACGCTCCCACAAGCTGAGAGGATGCAGCTTCTTTTGCTATTTTGACAGCCCTGTAATTTATATCCTTAGTACGGGAAGCTAAGCCATACTTTTCCAGCTTAACACGATTTGCCCCAAAAGTATTGGTCTCTATTACATCAACTCCCTCTCTTGCGTAGGATAGATGTACTTCTTTTACCTTCTGAGGGAGCGTTAAGTTAAGTTTCTCTGGAGGTGAACCGGGAGAAAGGTAAGATTGAAGGGAAGTACCCATCGCTCCATCAAAAAAGACAACTTTTTTTTCTTTAAGGAGTTCCCTGAAATTCATTTTTTTTATTATCTTTTGCTAAAAAGTGGGTTTTTAAAATATACTTTAGGAAACCTCTTATGTCAAATACTCCCTGATCAGGTCTCCCGACTGATAGCAAGGAGAATTCCTATGCCTGATAAGAAAAGTAAAATTGAGCTTCCTCCGTAACTTATAAGAGGCAGAGGAACTCCAGTAACGGGCATAATTCCAGATGCCATACCCATGTTTATAAAAGCTTGTAGAGCAATCAGAACAGTAAATCCAGCAGCAAATAATCCAGAAAAGCTGTTGCTTTTCCTTAGAGCAAGATATACTCCCCGGGAAATTATGATCAGATAAGCGGTTATAATTAGTGTTATCCCTACAAACCCCCATTCCTCACCCATGCTGGAAAAAATGAAATCAGTAAGAGGTTGTGGCAAGTATTTGAGTTTTGTGTGAGTCGCACCCCCTATTCCTTTACCCAGGAGTCTCCCTGAACCAAGAGTTATTTTGGATTGGAGGGAACTCCATCCTGCACCCAGGGGATCCTTCTGAGGGTTAAGGTAGGTCAGGATTCGCATTTTTTGATAAGGACGCAGAAAGGAGTAAAAGATGGGGAAAAGAGTAATTATTGCTCCTGTTAAAATGAAAAATTTTCTAAGAGATATACCACCAACAAAAAGGAGCACCAGCCATATGGAAAAGAGAATTAGAGATGTTCCAAGATCCGGTTGAATTGCAATCAAAAAAGAAAAGATAATGGTTAAAAGAAAAGATAGAAGTATTGTTTTCCACTTTATCTCATCTTGAGTGGCCAGCATCTTACTTAAAGATAAAATAAGAGCTATTTTAGCAACCTCTGAGGGCTGGAATCTAAGAAGGCCTACCTCTAACCATCTTCTTGCACCATGAACAGGCTCTCCTTTGAGTATCACCACTATCAGCAAAACAGCTGCTACCAGATAGATAAAATAAGCTGACCTTGACCATATCTGTGTTGGCAGATAACAAAATAGAAAAAGAAAAAAAATCCCGCAGCTTATCCAGATAAGCTGTCGCTGGAAGTAATACCAGCTACCTTCAGCAGAAATTGTATAAAGATGGAATATACTCCAGAATGTGAGAACAAGAGTTGCTACCAACAGATACTTATCTATTTTTCTTCTGGTAAGAGGATACATTTTGCTCTCTTTCAAATATTCTTGAAAGTATTTTCCCTGCTATCTGAGGAGCAATAGAAATCTCTTCCTCCCGATTTTCAACCAGAACTACTATTGATAAAAAAGGATTTTCTGCCGGGGCATACCCTACAAACCAGTTGTGAGGATTCTCGTTACCTTCTATTTCCACGGTGCCTGTTTTTCCGGCTATCTCAACTACTTTATTTTTTGCTCTCCACCCGGTACCCTCTTTTACCACTCCCTCTAAAGCCTGACGCAGGAGATTTAATGTTGTATCCGAGATGGGAACTTTATCTTTTTCAATAAAAGATTGAAAAACGACCTCTTCATCAATATTGACAATTTTTTTCACCAGATGAGGCCGAACAAGATAACCTCCATTAGCAACAGCATTTATCACCTTTAACATCTGGATGGGGGTCACCAGAATGTATCCCTGCCCTATTGACAGGTTTGCTGTATCCCCTGGATACCAGGGTTCTTTATAGTTCTGGTTTTTCCAGGCAGGAGTGGGAAGAAGTCCCCTTTTTTCCAGGGGAAAATCAACTCCTGTAGCTTTTCCCAGCCCAAATAGTCTGGCATATCGGATGATGTCTTCCACTCCTATTTTTAATCCTAACTGGTAAAAATAAACATCACAGGAGTGAATTATTGCTTCCTTAAGATCTACCTTCCCGTGCCCTTCTTCCCTCCAGCATTTGAATAATCTGTTACCCACCTTATAAGAGCCAGGACAGTTGAGGGTAGTAGAGGGGGTTATCTTTTTTTCTTCAAGAGCCGCTGCCGCAACTATTAGCTTAAAAGTTGATCCAGGAGGATACTCTCCTCTTATGGCTCTATTTTCCAGAGGGTCTCCAGGATGTCGGGAGAGCTTTTCCCATTTTTCCCCCGATATTCCCCTGGAAAAAAGGTTGGGATCAAAAGAGGGGAGGCTGAGCAGTGTTAATATCTCTCCAGTGAAAGGATCGGCTATAAGGACTACTCCTTTTCTTTCTCCCATTTCCTCCCTTGCTATTTTCTGCATATCAAGGTCTATGGTTAGATAAAGAGTGTTACCGGGTAAGGGGTCTTTTTCAGAGATAATCTTTGAAGCTCTGCCATAAACATCAACCTCTACCTGTCTTCCTCCCTTTTCTCCTTGAAGATAGGTATTATACATTTTTTCAATACCTGTTTTTCCTACAAGGTCCCCTGCCTCCACTCCGAGTATGGAAAATCTTTTCAGCTCTTTTTTATTAACTTCTCCAAGATAACCTACCACGTTCCCCAGAAGTTTACCCTGAGGATAATTCCTCACAGGTTGGGCAAGTATTACCACAGAGGGAAATTCCTGTTCCCTTTCCATAAGATAAGTTACTCTGGACAGGTTTATATTCTCCTGAAGCACGACGGGACGGAAAGGATTGGTAGCTTTTTCGACTTTTTCTCTGCTAAGCTCTACATTAAGCCGGGGTAGAACTTTTTTTAACTTATAAAAAACTTTTTCTGGTTGGGTGCAACTTTCAGGAATCACTCCTACCGAAAAAGAAGCTGTATTGTCGGCAACTATCCTTCCTTTCCTGTCCACAATCAGGCCCCGGGGATTGGGCACAGGTATAAGGCGCAGGCGAGAGGTCTGAGATAGCTGCAAGAATCTTTCCCCGTGCAATATTTGCAACCATCCTACTCTTATTAAAATAAGAGTGAAAGCAAAAAAAATAATCCCCGCTATAACTTTTACTCTTTGCTCGTACTTGAGGTTTGTTTTTGTAATCAGTCTGTAGTTAATGGACACTTTTTAAAAAAGTACCGGTTTATTTTTTCCGGACAGATATTACCCGGGCAATACCTTCTAAATCGTAAAAAATTTGAGGTATATCCACAAATTCTTGAACTTCATATATTATTTTTGCAACTTTTTCAAGCTGATTATAACCTATCTCTAACATTAAAACTCCCCCTTTTTTCAACCATCGGGGAGAGGTGGGGATTATTTTTTTATAAAAGGTTACACCTTCCCTGCCTCCGTTCAGGCTGAAGGTTGGTTCTTTTTTTACCTCCTCGGGTAAGCTTCTTATTTTCTCTTCCTCAACATAAGGAGGATTGGAAACTATCAGATCAGCTCTCCCTTCAAGGCCTTTTTCTTTTAGAGGAGAAAAGAGGTCACCTAAAAGAAAGTCTATTTGATGATGGACTCTGTGCGCTTTAGCGTTATTTTTTGCTACTTCTAGAGCAAGGGAAGATACATCAACAGCGTAGATAAAGGCATTTTTTATCTTTTTAGCTATGCTAATAGCAATATTTCCACTTCCTGTTCCTATGTCTACCACTATTATATCCCGTGCAGGATGGTTTTTCTTTATCTCCTCGAGAAACTGTATGGCCTTTTCCACCAGGATTTCAGTTTCCGGGCGAGGAATAAAAATTCCCGGGCGAATAAGAAACCTGTATCCCATAAAATACTGTTCGCCAGTAATATAGGCAAGTGGAATTTTCCGTGCGCATCTTCTTATATTTTTCTTAAAAAGAGCCTTTTGCTCTTTGCTGAGTTCTGTATCTCTATCCAGGTAGAGATTGATTTTTTCTTTTCCTGTGATATTTTCAGCAATAATTTCTGCTGTTAGTTGAGGGTTATTTATCTTTTTTGAGTTTAAATAATGCCTTGCCCATCTTATAAGATCTTTTATGCTCTCCTTTTTTTCTCCCATCTAAAGTTCACTTTATCCGGGAGTAAAGATTAGCCATTTCCATGGCTGAAATGGCAGCATCCCATCCCCTGTTTCCAGCTTTGGTTCCGGCTCTTTCAATTGCCTGTTCCAGGGTATCTGCGGTGACTACACCAAATATTATGGGAATATCTGACTGCATCCCTAAGGTGGCTATGCCTCTTGCAATCTGCCCGGAGATTAATTCATAATGAGGGGTATCTCCCCTCAACACTGCTCCCAGGCAAATAATGGCGTGAAATTTGTCCTTTTTGAGTAGTTGAGAAGCTGTAGCGGGAATCTCAAAACCACCGGGAACCCAGACTATTTCAATATCTTCTTCTTTTGTACCATGTCTTGCAAGAGCATCCAGAGCACCCTCAAGCAATTTTTTAGTGATAAGCTCGTTATAGCGAGAGACCACTATTCCGAATTTAAGTCCTTCTCCGGTAATTTTTCCCTTGTAGATATTCACCTTTCCTCTCCTTTATTTAATTATGATTGAGGTAAATTTAACATATGTCCCAGTTTTTTCTGCTTGGTCTCAAGATAGGATCTGTTGATATGGTTGGGTTTTATCTCCAGGGGAACTCTTTCCACTACTTCCAGTCCATAACCTTTTAAACCTATAATCTTGCGGGGATTATTGGTTAGAAGCCTTATTCGATGTAGTCCCAGATCAGCAAGAATTTGAGCTCCAATTCCATAATTTCTAAGATCAGGAGGAAAACCAAGTCTTTCATTTGCCTCTACCGTATCCATACCTTCATCTTGGAGCTGGTATGCCCGAAGCTTATTTAAAAGCCCAATTCCTCTTCCTTCTTGATTCAGGTATAAAAGAACTCCACAGTTTTCCCTGGAGATTATCCTTAAAGCAGCCTCGAGTTGTGCGCCACAGTCGCAACGGAGGGATTTAAAAACATCTCCGGTTAAACACTGAGAGTGTACTCTGACAACCACATTTTCTTTGCCTTTCACCTCTCCCTTTACCAGTGCCAGATGAATTCTATTCTCCACTAAGCTTCTGTAGCCTATAAGGGTAAATTCTCCAAAAACAGTGGGCAAAGAGGTAACTACTTCCTTTTTTATCAGTTTTTCCTTTTTCCATCTGTAGTTTATAAGATCAGCTACTGTACATATTTTTATACCATGACGTCGAGAAAATTCTTTAAGTTCGGGAAGTTTTGCCACATGACCGTTTTCGTTTATTATCTCACAGATAACCCCTGCCGGATAAAATCCGGCAAGTCTTGCCAGATCAACAGCTGCTTCCGGATGTGCTGCTTTAACAAGGACTCCTCCTTCTCGAGTAATAAGAGGAAAAACATGCCCGGGTCTTACCAGGTCCTCACTTCTGGTATCCGGATCAATTATTGCTTTGATGGTTTGGGCACGATCATAAGCAGAGATGCCAGCAGCTGTATTTTTCTTTGCATCTACAGACACAGTAAAAACAGTTCCTTTGAGAGAGGTATTTTCGTTCACCATAGGGGGAAGATCCAGCTGTTTTGCCCGTTGTGGAGTAATAGCTACACAGATAAGTCCTCGTCCATATTTACTCATAAAGTTTATAATCTCCGGGGTGATGCAGGAGGCAGGGATTACGAGATCTCCTTCACTTTCCTTATCCTTCTCATCAATCACAATGGCCATTTTTCCTTTTTTGAGATCTTTCAGAACTTCTTCTATGGTATTCAAATTGCTTATATTTTTCATCTTGCGCCTCATAAGTATCAAAATTATTAGCAGGATGCTTTTAATATCCTGCTTGTTGCAGAAACTCAAAAGTTATGTTACTTTTTTTCTTCTCCCTGGCTTTTAAAATCCCATCTACATATTTTGCCAGAATATCTACCTCCAGGTTTAAAAGGTCACCTTCCTGATGATCTTTTAAAGTTGTATGTTTGAGAGTATAAGGTATAAGACACACCTGGAAATTTTCCTCCTTTTTATCCGCTATGGTAAGACTTACTCCTTCAAGAGCTATTCTTCCCTGAGGTACAATATATTTACCCAACCCTGGGGGAGCTTTTAAAGTTAAAGTCCACTGGCTGGGCTGGCGCTCGATTTTCTCCAGCTTTGCCAGTCCATCTACATCTCCGGTTACAAAATGTCCTCCCATAAAGGAAGTGGGTAAAAGAGCTCTTTCCAGATTAACTTTATCTTCCGGTTTTAAGAACCTCAGGTTTGTTTTTTTTAAAGTTTGAGGCATTACCTGAACTTCAAAGCTTTTATCCCTTTTCCGAACAACCGTAAGACAAGCCCCGTTTATGCAGATACTGTCAGAAATTTTAAGGGTTTTTATTACCTTTTCAGCCTCCACAGTAAGCTGAAAAATGGGTGAGGAGATAATTCTGGAGACTTTACCTGTTTCCTCTACTATTCCGGTAAACATATTTTTACTTATTATTTTTATCCTCGCAGGGTTATCTGCTGGTTTATACCAGAAGTAGTGCCGGTTTTTCTAAACCCTTCCTTACCTCCTGGAGAAACTTTGAACCAAGATACCCATCAACCGCTCGATGATCGCAGGATAAAGTCATTTCCATAAAAGGAGCTATAACAATCTCTCCCTCGACGGCTACAACTTTTTCCTTTATTTCTCCAGTGGCAAGCAGACAGACCTGGGGCGGATTTATAATGGCACAGAAGCTTTTAATCTGCATCATCCCCAGATTGGATAAGGTAAAAGTTCCTCCCTCTATATCTTCAAGAGATAGCTTATCCTCCATAGCTTTTTTGAGCAGGTCCTCTCTTTCTCTGGCGATTTCAAATAAATCTTTCTGATCAGCATCTTTTATCACTGGAACTACCAGTCCCTTCTCTCTTGCTATTGCCAGGCCTATATTTACTCTGGAAAAAGAAATTATTCTACCCTCCCTGTAATGAGAGTTTATCCTGGGGAATTTACTTAGAGCTCTGGCACAGGCTTTAATTATAAGGTCAGTATGAGATAAGTGCACTTTTTTTTCTTCTTCAAATTCTTCCAGCAAATCCTGCCTTAATTTTATTGCATCGGAAAAATCAACTTCACTTGTGATGTAAAAGTGAGGAATCTCTTTTTTACTCTGTTGCATTCTATCTGCCATTATTTTCTCTACCCGGGAAAGGATTATTTCTTTTTCCTCAGCCCATATCTTTTCTACCTCTTTCTCTTTTGCAGCTATTTTTTCGGCAGCTTTGAGCACATCTTCTTTTATTATTCTGCCTCCTGGTCCTGTTCCCTTTATTTTTGAAAGATTCACTCCCTTTTCCCGGGCCAGTTTTTTAGCAAGAGGTGAGGCTTTAATTATCTTTTCTTCAAAAAGGGGCTTTTCCTTTCCTTTTTCTTCCTTTTCTTTAAGGGGGAGGTCGGCTTTTACATTTTCCTCTAAGGGAACTTCCTCTTCCATAGAATCGGCCAGGTAAGCAATTGTTTTTGTTACGGAGATCTTTTCCCCTTCCCTTGCCAGGATCTTTCTGAGGTATCCCGAGGCATTAGCCTCAACCTCCATGTTGGCTTTGTCAGTAGCTATCTCCAGAAGAGGTTCTCCCTTTTTTACTTCTTCTCCCTCTTTTTTCAGCCACTTTATTATTTCCCCTTCTTCCATGGTTTCTCCCAATTTGGGCATTATTATTCTTTTAATCATTTTTTAAACTCCTTTTAACTTCCTATTCTTGAGATTTCCCGGAGAAAACTAATTTTTACTTTGTCTTTCTGTATTTGTAAATTTTAGGAGAACATCCACCATTGTCAAGGGAGATTCCTGAGAAGGTAACTGTTGATTTTTCATACAAAATTCTTTAAACTATTACTTACAGGAAACTGGTGTTGACCAGTTTTCAAGTTCTGTCTAAGTATCCAATGGATAAGGAGAGTTGCCATGAAAGCCGGTATCTTATACGGGGTTGAGAATTTGAAGATCGAGAATGTTCCTGTTCCTGATTTTTCAGAGAAAGAGTTTTTAATCAGGGTAAAAGTGTGCACTATATGTGGTACGGATGTGCGGATTTACCATTATGGGCACAAAAACATTAGTTTTCCTCGAATCATCGGTCACGAGCTGTCTGGAGAAATTGTACAGGTCGGGAAAAAAGTTAAGGGCTATAAAGTAGGTCAAAGAGTAACCATAGCTCCACATATTCCCTGTGGGAACTGTTATTACTGTCGCAGAGGGATGCAGAGTATGTGTTTGAATTTTAGAGCCATTGGTTATCACTTTAATGGAGGATTTGCTGAGTTTATGCTGGTCCCGGAGATTGCTATTAAAAGTGGATGTGTGAGTCTTATTCCAGATAATTTATCCTTTGAAGAAGCGGCTTTGGCGGAACCACTTGCCTGTGCCATAAATGGACAGGAATTATCCAGAACTGGCCTGGGAGACACAGTGGTTATAATAGGAGCAGGTCCTTTAGGATGTATACATATACAACTTGCCAGGGCAAAAGGAGCAAAGAAAGTGATACTGGTAGAAGTCTCTACCTCTCGAATAGATTTTGCCAGAGGTTTTGTCTCACCAGATATTATAATAAATCCATCCAGGGAGGATGTTGTGCAAAAGATAATGGAGGAAACCAGTGGGCGTGGTGCAGATAAGGTCATCGTAGCCTGTTCCAGTAGAAAAGCTCAGGAAGATTCACTTAAGATGGTAAGTCCCAGGGGAATAGTTAACTTCTTTGGAGGGCTGCCCAAAGATAGACCTTATATTAAATTTGATTCAAATCTGGTACATTACAGAGAATTTTATGTAGTGGGAACTCATGGTTCGGCACCTCACCATAATGAGCTGGCTTTAAATCTTTTATCCAGTGGCCAAATAAGAGTGAAAGAGCTCATCACCCACAGGCTATCTCTGGAGAATTTACTTGATGGGATTCATTTGGCCGAGGCAGGGAAGGCTATGAAAGTAGCCATTTTTCCATAAAAGGAGAGGTTTTATTCCGTGGTTTTAATTATTTTTGTGTTCTTTCTAAAAGGCTGCCTTATATCAATATGACCGGCTAAGGTAGAGTGGGGTTTTCCTTCTATCAGGATCTGAACCCGGGAATAGGAGGGAAAATTTTCCAGAAGAGTATTTACAATTGAGTATATACTTACAAGTTCTGCCGAGGTTCCCCCGGGATGATTTTCTATTAAAGATGAGGAAAAATCTACATAAATAACGTCTTCACGAGTATAGACGGCTCTCAGCTTTGTCTGGGGAGGAAGAGTGGAAAGAAAAGAAGAAGTTTGCGGACCTTTGATCAATTCCTGAATAATTTTTCTGATTTGGTCATTGATGTTCCGGG
>QMQA01000017.1 GCA_003648845.1 Candidatus Aerophobota bacterium | reverse complement strand
CGTGATCATGAAGAGTTCAAAAATTAACATTCCTGATTTAGAGTTCGGAAACGGCAAGGTCTTGTCTGTCAGAGGTAGTTCAAATTTATATCATACCACCTTAAAGGATTTTGGAAAGAAAAAGAAGGAACTCTTCTATTCACCTGAAGCAGGTCCATTTACCGAGAAACCATTCGATCGTCAGTATTTTATCTTGCCAAGATCAGTTTATAAAACATTTGGCAGAAAGTTTATAGAGGATATAAAAAAAGAGGTTCAGCGACTCTTTCCTCTCTCGAAAAAGATCGAGTACTCGCCCATACTAATCTCTTATGACGATTCCGTTCAGAGATCTGTGTATAACTTAGGCAGGGAGATTGTTAGGGCAGTGGAGAAAAACGAAGCTAGGAACGGCTTTGGTATCGTTATGATACCTAAGGTACCTTCAAAAAGAATAAAAGAAGATGAATTAGCAAATCTAATAATGAGAGAAATGAGGGAGAGAGAGATTTATGTCTCAATAATTCATACCACGGTACCAAGTGAGAGCTATGAATATGGTGAACTTAAAGATGGAAGCAGAGGGTGGAAAATAACGGAAGACTATAACCAAAGAGGTGTAATCAAAGGGTATTTGAAAAATATAGCTTTGAATAAGATATTACTCCTTAACTCTTATTGGCCGTTTGTCCTAAAGACTCCTTTGAATGCAGACTTGACGATAGGAATTGATATTAAAAATCATGTGGCAGGCTTTACCCTGATTTACAAAACTGGGGCTGAAACAAGATTCTTTGTGAGTGAATCTCGTGATAAAGAGCAATTAAGTAAAGAACACATCCGTTCAAAGATAGTGGAATTTCTAAGTGAAGAGAAAGAAATGTTATCTTCTGTTAATGTTAAAAATATAGTTATTCATAGGCAAGGGAAGCTCTTTCCATCAGAACAGGAAGGTGTTACAGAGGCCCTAAAAATTGTCACACGGGAAAAATTAATTCCTAAAGACCATAAGTGCACTTTTGTGGAGATTAGAGAAACTTCAAGGGTGCCGCTTAGGTTGTTTGATATCAAGGTTGTTTCCCATATTCAAAAAGAGTATGTGCGGAATCCGGTCATTGGAACATATCTTCCTATAAGCGAAAACGAAGCTTTTATTTGCAATACTGGTTATCCTTTCAGACATAAAGGAACAACTAAACCTCTACATATTGTGAAAGTAGATGGCAATATGTCTCTTGAACGCGTTCTTGAGGATATTTTCTATTTATCAAATTTAACATGGACTAAGATTGATGACTGTTCCCGTGATCCACTCTCAATCAAAATGACAGATTTGAGGCTTAGAGAAGTAGCGGGTGAGTATGATGAGTATGCATATAAATTTGGTGAAGATGAAAGAAAGGAAGAGGGAGGTGGCGGAGATGAGTAATTTGGGAGTTATTGCTTCAAAATTTAATATTAATAGTAAGTCCCTAAGAGAGTTTGACGAAGCACTGCGATTTATGAAAAAGGAGAGGGAGATTAAACGGACGTCCGAGACGGTAGACGTTATAAACAGGCTCTTAAGGGTCATTAATCCTATTGCAGACAGAATCAAAGAAAAACTTTCTGAATCAACGGTAATAACTGAACGTAGTGTTATAGATATTATCAAGGAACGCCATAGTAGAGACTGGCCAGATTACAGAGAAAATATACTAAAATTGGAATCCAAGCTTGGTTATGATAAATTTCAGCTATCCGAGGTAGATTTCCAGATTTTAAATGATGTTGCTGATGCTTTGGATGCTGAATGTGCAAATTTGTTTCATAGAATGGGTAAGGGTAGATGAAAACATATTTAAAGGCTGTGATGACAGAGCAAATTCAGAGGGGGCTAAGTTTAAAAAAATTAATCCCTCATCCATTAAAATATGCTGAACTTGGGTCCTTGGCAGATCGTTGCAGTAGGATAATAGACAAAAATATTGAATTTCTCCATTACCTTCTGCGCGAACTTGATACAAGAGATGAACGGGATCTAAGAGACATATTCAGAGGATTCAGAAGTTGTGCCAGAGAAATGGAATTAATCGAATATTTTGGCGTTTCAGCCCTATATCACCAAACTCCAGAAATAGGGTATCTTAACAAGCTAGTTCACAAAATTCATCGGGAAATCAATTTCCCATTAACTCCCCCAGGAGTGGCTTGTATATCAACTAATTACTATTACTTTCATCCTCTTACAAATGTTATTTTCGTTCCTATAGGAGAATCTGATTTTTTGCTACATTTGCCAGACTTATTCCATGAGATGGGCCATGAGATATTGCGGCACAGGGAAAATGATCTTAAGTTAAAAACAATTAATGAAAACTATTCTGTAGCAATTAAAAAAATTAACGAGTGTTATAGCCAATTATTAACAAAGAAGAGAAGGGAAACCGGACCTAAAGAGATACTGAGGTTGATCAAATATATCCATGATCAGTGGAAGGATTATTGGCTTGAGGAATTTTTTTCGGATTTATTCGCATTATATACCCTTGGTCCCGCTTATGCATGGTCGCATCTTCATGTCACAATCAAAAAATCTGAAAATGTTTATAATTTCTCCATTATTTTGCCACAAACACATCCTTCTGATGACGCTAGGATGAGGATGTTGATAATGGGTCTAAAAATACTGGGATTTACAGAGGCGGCAAAGACAATATTATCCAAATGGAAGACAATACCCCTTACGAAAGACGGACAGCCTGTTGTGGAGTATCAATATGCCTATGTAGATGATCTAATGGAAGAAATAGCTTCTATTTTTTTAGAAGGAATAAAAGGAAGTGAATTTTCCATTGTCACTCCTAAAAGGTTGGAAAACCTTGGTGAGGATAGCATAGTAAAACTGCTTAATAAGGCTTGGGAAGTCTTTTGGCAAAATCCTAGCACCTTTCGAGAGTGGGAAGAAAAAGAAGTTCAGAGACTAAAGTCAAATATTCTACAGTAATCTTTGAGAATTGTTTTCTCTGAACCCTAGTTGACAGCATTCTACAAAACCCCACTCGCGACTTTCCCATACTCCATAAAATCCCTTAGCCCTGCCTTGAACTCGGGATAAATCGTTTCCACAATCTTCCAGAATTTCTTGGTATGCTTCTTTGTCAGGATGTGAGCCATCTCATGGGCTATTACATACTTAAGCGCGCCCTTTGGCAAAGCCACGGCACTCAGTTTGACAATTATTTTATTTCCTTTCAATTTTGCAATCCTTTCCCTTCTCCCGTCAATCTTCTCTACAACCTCAAAATCCAGATTACCAAAAACATCGATTTTTCCCTCTCCTCTTATTTCCTCATAAATCTCGGAAAGCTGGGTATAGAGCAGGTCCTCCAGGAACTCCCTGAGCAAAAATCCCGGGTCTCTTTCATAACTGGTTATAAATATCTTGTTATCTCTGAATTCCAGGGAATCCCTGTCCGATTTCTGCTCTATCACTTCAGAATTCTGACCGAAAATCATCAGGGTTTTCATGTCGCTCCCTCCAGAGCTTCAAGTATTCTGTCCGCGAGATCGTCTATTTTCCTTCTATAATTCTTGAACTTTGAAAGCAAGAGCAGCCTTATCTCTGTCCTGACCTTACGCCGGACATCCCTTTGCTCCTGCCATCCCTTGAAGAGCAGTTTCTTGGCTTTGAGGTGACCCAGAAGCCTACTGATAAAATCAACAGCCCTTTCCTTCTCTACATCGGGAGCAGCGGTCTTTAAAGCTTCATAGAGAGGATGCTTATCTTTTCCTATCTCCTTCCTTTCTTTTTTCCATTCAAGTATCCTCTCTAAGTAATCAAGCATCTTTTGTATTTGCTTTTTGGTTAATTCTTTGTGTGTCCTTAACTGTTCATAAACTCTTTCAACCTCACCGCTCAGATTTATAAAGAAGGGTGAACTGGGATGTTCAGATACTTCCCGGCGAATGTTTGTTATTATGTCTATTGCCGCTCCTTTGGTCTTTGGTATAGATTTTTTGAGAAAACGAATATAATTTTCATCTATGGCCACCGTAGGATAGGTATCCTCGATTTGCTTGACATCTATGATCTGATGTATGAGCCGGACGGTCTTTTTTGAGAGCTGGTCTATCTTTAACTCATCTACATGTGCTTTTTTGAATTTCTTGTAGTATGCAACATATATTCTCACGAGCCAGCTGTATTCTTCTAAATAATCAACAATAAATGGATCTCCCTGAAGCATTTCATAGGATTTCATCAAGTCCTTAACAGCCTTTTCAAACTTCTTTGCGGTTTCCGGGTCTATGAGCACATTCAAAGCCCTCTCCAGGCTTTCATGTGTGTCCTCTCTTTTGACCCCTTCAAAAATCCCCAAGGCCCCCTTTAAAAGTTTTCTGAACTCGTCCTTTTCCAAATCCCTTATGACAATCTTCAGGTTCTTGGCATCCCTGGCCTCGAATTTCTCAAAGGCCTTTTCCAATTCAGCCAGAACCCCTATATAATCAACCACAAGCCCGAATTTTTTGTTAAGGAAGGGCCTGTTTGTCCTTGCTATTGCTTGGAGTATCCTGTGCTCCTTCAGGGACTTATCAAGGTACATGGTCCAGAGAATCGGAGCATCAAAGCCAGTTATAAGCATGTCGGTGACTATTAAAATCCTGGGGTTTTTCTTTGTGAAAAAGTTCTCTTTGATTTTATCGTGGATCTCCTTCACATCCTTGGTGTCATATCTTCCCTGGAGTTTGTGAAGGCAGTCCCTTATAATCCCTTTGTCTTTTGGATTGAATGTCATCACAACCTCGGAATACGCCGGGGACAGAATTTGGTCTATGGCATTCTTATACATAACGCAGGCCTCTCTATCAACGGCAACTATCATGGCCTTTAGTCCCGTAGGCTCCACTGTCTCCCTGAAGTGCTGAGCTATGTTTCTGGCTATGGCCTCGATTCTTTCTTTCCTTTTGGCCTGTTCCCTAGTCACCCGGACCTTCTTCTTTAATGCCTTCTTTTCTTCAGAAGAAAGGGTTTCGATCTCTTCTTCTTCAAACCTTGCAAGCTCCTCCAGTCTTTCCCTGTCAAGATGATACTGCGGAAGCCTTACCTGGTAGGACAGCGAGACCGTAAAGTCGTCATTCAGGGCATCCAGGATGGAATACCTATCCAGGTACAGCTCTTGCCTCGGGCAGAACTTTTGGAAGGTATTCCTCTCTATTTTTTGAAGTGGTGTTCCCGTAAAGCCGAAGATAAAGGCCTTTCTAAAAACACTCCGCATTAAGGCTGCAAATTTGCCGTACTGGGTCCTATGAACCTCATCCGCCAGGACAATTACATTTCCCCTTTCAATCTGTAATTTATCCCCCTGTTTTTCAAGCTCCTTGAATTCCTTAGGGCTGAATTTTTCAATAGTTACTAAAAAAATCCCTCTTTTCCCTTCCTTGCCCCACTTCAAAATTTCTATAAGCTCCTTAATGGAACCCACTTTTTCTATTGGAACGCCAATAAAGGAAAAATCTTCTAGAATCTGATCTTCCAGGTCTCTGCGATCGACCAGAACAAATATACTGGGTCTTTCAGCCTCCGGACAATGGAATAGCTTCCAGGCCGAGAAGGCCATGGTGTAAGTTTTTCCAGAACCCTGCCAGTGCCATATTAGCCCGAATCTTTTATCCTCCTTCCCCTGCAGGGTTCTCAAAACCCTCTGGAAAATCCTGTTCGATGCACGGAACTGCATGTACCGGGTCATTATCTTTGTGGATTTGTCGTTTTGTTTCCTGATAAAGGTGAAGTTTTCTATCAGGTCTAGAAGGTTCGCCCTGGAAAGCAAGCCATAAACAGCAATTTTTAGACTATCGCCCTTGAATTTTTCCACCTTGAAGGGATAGGGATCCTTCCAGATGCTGAGATGATCATTGTTTTCCTCATTGAATGCGTTGGGGAAATAGCGGGTTTTTATCCCATCGGTTGCTATTGAAAATTGGACATACTTAAAGATTTCAGGTATATCTTCCTCATATATCTTGATATCTTTATAGGCATCCAGCCAGTCGACTTCCCCAGCAGTCGGATTTTTGCATTCAATCAGAACCAGAGGAATCCCGTTTACCAGCAAAACAATATCAGGCCTTCGGGGTCTTAAACCTTCCACCCTGAACTGATTGGTTACAACAAACTCATTGTTTTCAATAATTTCCAGGTCTATGAGTTTTATAACCCTTTCCTTTCCCTCTTTTTGTAAGGGAATAACCAAGCCGTTTCTGAATATATCAAGAAATCTTTTGATTCCCTCAAGGTTGGCCGGGATTGTTCTTAATGAAACAATGATAAAATCCAAGTCACCATCCGTCAGCTCTAGTCCAGGGTTTATCTTCCTCAGGGCATTTCTTAATTCCTCTATGACCAAGGGATCCTCAAAATCCTCTTCCCGCTTTGCGTTCATTTCCCCGGGGTTTATGTATTTCCATCCCAGCCTTTGGTCGAGTTCCTGGATGATGAAATCCTCAACCGTCCCTCTTTCTGTGTAGCGCATTTAGTTCACCTTAAGGCCAAGGTTTTCTACTCTTGCCCTTAACTTGACCGAACTCATTATATAGAGTCCTTGATCCATCAGTTTGAGTATAGAAAAGTGGAATTTTTGCTCCAGATTTTCATTTAAATCGTAATATCTTTGAAGCCACCTTCTAACTACTTTCATCCACTCTACGTATGAATCGCTTGTTAAACTACTGAGACCAATAACGCTTGCTATTTTGTTATCAATGAGAGGAAAGTAATAGGGAGAAAAAACATGAAGCAGTTTTATTGTGCCCACCGGTTCATTGTTTCCTATACCTATTTTCCTCAATTCACTGTTTATATCATCAAAAATCTTCTTAACTTTTTCTTCTGCCACTTCCTCATGAGTTAGCCTTTTATGACTAAATTCCTTCAATAGTTTAATTCTATATTCAAGGATTTTGCCCAATTTTTCAGCGTAATTCTGTAAGTCAAAATTTCTTTTCTTCTTCACATATTCTTTAAACCTTTGAAAATTCCAAGAGAATAGAAACGGTGCAACCCCAAAGCCAATATTTCCCCAGTTTCCAGACTTAAGGTTTTTGAGTGTCTTAAATTGCTGATCAGCTCTTTTAACAATATTTGCCCATTTATTACCATTTTTTTCAATTTTGTCTTTATAATTTCTGTATGCATCGTAATTAAAACTATCAATCAGATGGTTAACTATCTCGGTATCTTCTTTACTTACATTAAATTTTTTTAAATTAAGCCATTCTTTGGCCCATCTTACCGCCAAGGGATAGACGTCATAACGCCCTTCAAAGATTTCAAACATTGCGTGCGATGCTTCTATCCATCGCTGAAATTCATCACTTTTAAGCACTTAATTCACCTTGATCCTAACTTTCCCGGTAAGTAGCAGATCCATCAATCCCTGTTTAATCCTTTGCAATTTTGCTTTTTCTTCTCTTTCTATCTCGAGGTTTTCATCAACGGTTGAAAGGATTGAGGCGATTTTTTGCTGTTCTAGAAGGGGCGGGAGTGGGATTTTTTCATTCAACACATTATCGTCTGATATTGCTGGATAAGTCGCACCTCTCATTTTAGATGATACTCTGATAATGAATTGTTTGGTTAAAACATTGTAGAATATCCATTCTGAAACAGCATAATTTCTATTCGCTCGTATGACGCAAAATCCTGTGGAACATATTTGTTCATCTAATTCTTCTGGAACAATTGCTATATTTTTTAAATATGGTCTTGTTGTTGCAAAAATAACATCTCCTGCTTTTATTAGTTTTTTTGCCCTTGATGGGGCATTTTCATGAGTGATTATATTCCATCCAGTTATTTTATTCACAAAGTTATCAATACTGGATATGTCAACGTATTTGAACTCTTTTCCATGTTCCTTTGTGGGATCAATGTTTTCAGTTGGTAAAACAACTTCTTTAAGTCTAACAACCTCCCACTCCTTTGGAATCCTGCCAATCTCCGTATCCTTAAACTCCTTATGTCCAATCCCTCTCGTCAAAAGCTCCTGCATCAATCCCTTTTTCAGCCTTTCAGTTTTTGCTATGACCTCATCTGTTTTCTGGATTACATCGTCAACAGCGCTGAGGACATCGGCAATGGCTTTTTGTTCTTGGAGTGGTGGGAGAGCGACAAAAGTTTTTCCAACCAATGTGGTATTCAGATTACCCTGTGTACCAGTTTGCCTCATTGATATAAATTTTCGTTCATTTCTCTGCAATACATAAAATAGGAATTCAGTATCTACCCCATCGGATAATTCACTAAACCAAACAAAACCGTCGTGGATGCAAGCCTTCATATTTAGTATTATCGGTTTGCCAATAGTGGCACAGATACTCATAATCAAATCGCCTGGATTTACTTTTACGCTCCTAGACTCCCCAATCTTAGATAAATACTGGGTAGTGCTATTCAAATATTTGTAGGTATTAGTCACATCAATTATTCTAATCCATCCTCTCCCCGTATCAGAAAAATATCTAGAATCATTAATAGGTCTAGGAGAAGCTCCTCTCCTTACTTTGCTTATTTGACTTATTCTCAATACCTCCCACTCTTGCGGAGTGTCACCAATGGGACTTTTTTTAAAGTTTGTTTCCTTGAAAAACATCATCCTATCCACCAAGTGCTCGGGTTATCTCAGAAATGTATCTGTTAAGTTTCTTACTAGCTTCTTGTCTTTTGTTTTCCAACCTCTGTAAATCTAAGAATTCCTTCGAAATGTCAATATTTTCTGCTTGTTCAAGAGGCATTACATAAAGCGTGACATTAAGGTTATAGTCATTAGCATGAATCTCTTCAATATCCACAACTCTAGATAATCCTTGATTGTCTGAAAAACCTTTATACAAGTCTGCGATTTTTTTGATGTTTTCGTTAGATAGACTGTTAAGCCTGCGGACGAACGGATGGCGGATAAATTCATTTGAGGCATTGATGAAAAGTATTTTATTTCTTCTTTCCTTGGGTTTGTTTTTATTAAAGATTATAATAGCCCCTGGTGCACCTGTATTATAGAAAAGCTTTTCAGGGAGAAGAATAACGCACTCCACCAAATCTTTCTTAATTGCTTTGCTTCTGATGGTTTTTTCTCTTGCTCCCCTGAAGAGGCATCCATTGTCTATTACGATTCCCACCCTGCCATTGTCCTCTGCAGAGGCAAGCATGTGCTGAATCCAGGCCCAGTCAGCTTTGTCCTGGGGAGGGTAACCAAAGGAAAATCTTTCCCTGAAGTTTGCTGTTTTAAGCCTTTCCTCAGGATATCCGTCCTGATTCCAGGGCGGATTTGCTATCACTACGTTAAAGGTCTTGAGTTTTCCATCCTCTCTGAATCTGGGATACTCAAGGGTGTCACCACTGTCTATGTGTGCGTTTCTGATATCATGAAGTATCAAGTTCATCTGACAAACAGCGTAAATCTCAGGATTCCTTTCCTGGCCATACAAAAAAAGTCGTCTGGTTTCCTCATCCCCGTATTTTTCGGCCACATGTAAGTGGGAGATTATAAGCATGCCCCCAGAACCACAACATGGGTCATAAACACTCTCATCGGGCTTAGGGTCCAGTGCCTCCACCATAAGCTCTATGACTTCCCGTGGTGTGTATATTTCACCTTCTTTTGCCTTCTGGGGGGCGAATTTCATGAGTATATGTTCATAGGCGTCTCCCAAAACATCGGGAGAGACCTCCTCCCCACCCAGGTCATATTTATTAAAAAGCTCCACCAGTTGTCTTAAAAGCTCCCTGTTTTCCTGATTTCTGGCAAACTCAAGGAAGTCAACCCGGTTGATAACGCCCTGCAGTTCCTTGTTTAGTTTGGCAATCTCGCTTATGCCAGTGGCTAATCTTTCGGGCAAGTTTTTCACATCCTTTGTCACCTCACCCCAGAGGAATTCTTTTGGGATATCGAAGGTATAAAAATCGCCCTTCTCCGCCTCTTCCTCGGCCTCTTTTTCGGACAGACCTGCCTCTTTAATGAGTCTTTGCTTGAATTTTTCCTTTTCAACCCCCCACAAATCATTAAGCCTTTTCAAGAAAAGTAGGACCAGAATGAACTTATAATCAACTGCCGTCCTTATTAAATCAGCAGCCCTGTCAACAAGGGAATTTAACTCCTCACGGGTTACCTTTTTTGGGAGTAATATTTGTCGAGCCATAACACACCACCTTATTAAAAATTATTGAGTCCAGATTTATAAGTTAGTCATTGCAAAGGAACATTTACAGTACACAAAAATGCCGGTTACCGTTTCTTGTGTTTTGTAGGATCCACAAGGACATAGCCCTGGCCAGGTTGAGGGGTTGGTGGGAATGGTTTATCTTTTACAACCGTTCTTTCCTGACTAGTCTTCCTACCTCTGGGGTCTACGATTCCATATTGCCCGGATCGTGGGCATCTCTCTCCAGGTTTGTAAATCTTCTTTGCCATTGAATAACCTCCTTTTACCCAAAAACTTTCACAAAAATATACTACATCTGTGGGGAAATATCAATTTAAAGACAGCCTAAGGTAACTCCCAAAAAAGATTAAAAAGGGGGTCTCCTGTACAGGCTTCCAGACCCAATCCTCTTTTTATATCTTTTCTCTATGCGACATGCCTGAGTAAACCAGACAGAAGCTTCCGCTTTCTGCCCTCCCACCAGGTTAATTTGCTTTTGGCTAACTGCACGACCCCCACTCTCACCCCGGGCCACCGCTTTTTCTACAAAATACAAAATTAGGGCGCTCCCAAGGGGTGGGGTTTCTTAGTTCCACACCTTGGGAGGCTTTTGAAAACCGGAGGTGAGAACATGAGGTGCAGAATAGCGGGCTGTGAGAACAGGACACACAGCATTACCGGGCTTTGCCTGGAATGCGAGGCAAAGGTGTACTGGCTGGCAAAGCAGATGGAGAAGGAGGTAAAGCCATGAACATATGCAAAATCTGCGGTGAGGTAATCCCAGACACCCATATACTGTGCAGAGGCTGCTGGAGGCTCTGGAAGCAGAGATTCGGCTGAGAAAGCCTTGGGCCTTATGGCCCAAGGCTGTTTAAAATTATGGAGGTTGTACAATGTTAAGGAAGCATAGTTTGAGGGTGAAAGGCATGAAAATTTGTCAAAGACCACAGTAACAAACATGTGGGACAAAGATGTTGCCAAGGGGCTTACAGTGATGGACGTCTTCTCAAAATGCACAGATTGCTAGTGTGGGTGAATGTCGCTGAGAAATGATATAATTGTACATCACTTATTAAATCCACGGTTGAAATTCTTCTTCCTTTGCACTTTCCCACCATTTATTAAATGGTATAATTGTTTTTATATCTGTAATCTCAAGCAATTTACTTCCACGAGTTACACATAATGTTGGATTTTGTAAGGCATCTTTTACAACATAAATGAAATATTTATCTCGTTTTTCCTGAAGTGTTCTAAT
>QMQA01000016.1 GCA_003648845.1 Candidatus Aerophobota bacterium | reverse complement strand
GAGGGTAAGACTTTGGGTTTTAGACCTATACCAGTTGAGAAAAAAATTGAAGTGATATATAGAGTAATAAAAGGGGAGAAAATACAACCTGTAGCAAGAGAAGCTGGAGTAGATAGGTCTTCTGTATATTTCTGGAAAGAGAGAGCTTTAATTTCTCTTAAAGAAGCACTTGAGCTCCATAAAAGAGGTCCTAAATTTAAAAAAGATCCAAAGGACCAAGAAATAGAGAAATTAAAAGAACTGGATTTTTGGTCTTCTTGGTGTATCTCCCAAATCTTTATTCATAAGCTTCTTTGATCATGTGGAAAGGCGAGATGAAGCCAGTATAGGAACAGCGATTATAGGATACAAGCAGGAAGGATTCAATCCCAACATTCTTGTGACTGATCTTTTACCTACATACAGGACAGTTGCCAGCTATTTCGAAACTTGCCTGTACCAGCTTTGTACAACTCATGCAAGGCGAGATATTGCAAGGATTATAAAGGACCTTATCAGCTCAAGGCCAAGAAGGATAAGTTCTTCTTGAACTACATGGTGAGGATAAAGGAAAGATTCTGTGCTTAAAGAAGATAAGATAGGTAAAATATATTCTCAAATAGGCCAGATAAAACGAGAACTCAAGCTCTTTTACACCAAAAAGATGAGATATTGGGCAGAGCCTATACTTAAGTTTACCCAAGAGGAATTCAAAGAATCTTTCCCTCTACAAGATAATGAAGCAGTTCCAGATTCGGGGTGGAGCACAGGCTCATTTTGATCTTTTCACTCTAAGGCATAACTTCAGAAAATTTCCCAGAGGAAAGGGCAAAGGAATATCTTTTGCTCAGCTTGAAGGGCTGGATGTTCCAATAGATGACTGGTCAGAGCTTATTTTTTCAGAGAGTGTAACAATAGAACAAGTTAAGGTTCATCTTGCTATCTCTTCCCTGTAGTTACACTCTAAAGAGTACTTGACGAAAAAAAATCGATAAAATTGAATATTGGTAAGATCTTTCTTAAAGAGGGTAAAAGCTGGAAATAAAAGGCCAGGAGGGAGGTGAAAAAGGTAGGTAGGCCACTCCAGGTTAGGAATGGAAGTTACCTAAAAAGAGGTGTAGGATAATTAATATTTCTTTTTAGGAACTTCCACGGAAATGTGAACCATGTCTATTTTTCGTTACGAAAGTTTTATGAATTATGGTGAATTAACTTGACAAGGAATGGATAGAATGAACAAACCTAAGATAAGTTTTTTGTCAAAAAATGAGTTAGAGGCTATTCATAATGCTTCGTTAGAAGTTTTGGAAAATACTGGTGTCAAAATTATGAGTGATAAAGCCCTTGATATTTTGAAGGAAGCTGGAGCTAGAGTTGATTACGGAAAAAATCATGCTGCTATACCTAGAAATTTAGTTGAAGAGGCATTAAAAAGGGCTCCAAAGACTATAAAGTATTGTGCCAGAAACCCAAAATATGACTTTGTATTGGATAAACAAAAGCCACATTTCTGTGCTGATGGAGGTCCTCCTTTTATATTGGACTGGGAAACTGGTAAGCGGAGGTATTCAACAAGTGAAGATATTGCTCGTTGCGCGCTGGTGGCTGACTATCTTGATCATGTTAATCTTCTTTGGCCGCTGGGGGTTGCTATAGACGTACCGTCTCCCATGCAGAACATAGTTGGTATGTATACTAGCTTAAGAAATTCGGAAAAACATTTCGAAGGAGATGTACTGAGTGCTAAAGAGGCTCAATACCAAATTGAGATTGCAGCCGCCATTGTTGGTGGCAGGGAGAAACTCAGGGAAAGGCCTATTTTTTCAGCGGTTGCCTGTTCTATTTCTCCTCTTAGGCATGAAAAGGGAGTAACGGAAGGTGCGATAGAGCTCGCTAGGGCTGGTATTCCAGTTGTTATATACCCTATGCCTATGGCAGGCACCACGGGCCCCGCTACACTGGCTGGCACAATGGTTATTAGCAACGCCGAATTTCTAAGTGGTTTGGTTATACTCGAGTTTGCTAGCCCCGGGGCGCCAGTGGTATATGCGGCTGATGCTGGCACTGTGGATTTCAAAACGGGAATAGGAATTGGATCGCCAGAACAGAGTCTTATGAACTTAGCCCTTAACCAGTTAGCTCGCTATTATAATTTGCCAACCGAGGTAGAGGCTTCTTGCTCCGACTCCAAACTTCTAGATACACAAGCTGGTTATGAAAAGGCTATCTCACTTATCCCACATACATTAGCAGCCCCTGATATTATCCTCGGTTTGGGAGCATTAGAAGGTGGCCGCATAACATCTCCAGAAGCCTTGGTTATCGACAACGAGATTATAGATTACGCCTTAAGATTTGTTAGGGGACTTGAGGTGGATGATGAAACTTTGGCAGTGGATGTCATTAATAAAGTTGGCCCTGGCGGCACCTTCTTGGGCGAAAAACATACATTAAAGCATTTCAGAGAAAGATGGATGTCGAGACTCAGTGATATATACGGCTTCGAGATATGGAAAAAAAATGGATCTAAGTCCATTGATAAAGTGGCTAAAGAAAAAGTTAGAGAAATATTAGCTACTCACAAACCTGAGCCTATCCCTGAAGATGTAGAAAAGGAGATATCTCAGATTTTGAAGAGAGCTGAAGAAGAGTTATTAAAATGAATCAAAGTCAAGATAAAATTTTAATAAAAAAGACGTACTATAAATGTCAAGGCTAAAATTTGATCTTTCTCAAGTTTGAATGAAGACCCTTTGGGGATCGTATGAGGTTCCGTTTTTGAGCATACTGTACATGATGCAGGCTAGTTTTTTACCCACACAGACAAGAGCTTGCTTTGCTTCCTTACCCTGTGAGATTTTCTTCAGATAAAGTGATCTAAGCTCCCTGTTGTGCTTTATACAGGCAACAGAGGCCATGTATAAGGCAGCTCGTAGGATAGGATAGGAGATTCTTTCTTGGACATTTTGGGATGTTGGCTTATCTTCTCTCCTGACTCAGAGATTTTAGGATACCAGCCGATGAAACCAATAAGCTCGGTACTTGAGGAGAATCGGTTAACATCTCCTGCTTCACCTGTGAAGGTAGCAACAGTTCTTGGCCCTACTCCCGGTATCTCTAAGAGACGTCTCTCAGGAGATGCAGGCTCCTTTGAGGAGAGGATATCATCTATCTTTTTATCTATCCTCTCTATTTTCTCTTTCAGGCTCTCAATTTCCTCTAAGAGAATTCGAAGGTTTTCTCCTCTTTCCTCCAGGATGGATACAGTGAAGGACCGGTTAGAAATATCAATTCCTGCATAGTACATTTGATACTTCTTTCTTTGTTAGATAGGGTAGTTCCTTTACCTCTCCCAACTACATAGCCTGGGGGCTCTGGATGAACGATGCCTAATAAAAGGCTCGTAGCGTACTCAATAAATGTTTTAAGTTGAGAGGGAAAGGAAGGGGCAGTCTTTCTGTAAATGATCCTCTTTGAGGAGGTCATAAGGAGGAAGGCGAGCCCTCTTGCTACCCTTCAGACAAACTATTTTGTTTTACCTTAGTTAACAAAGAACATAAAATCAACTACATATTCACTACAGTGAATATTATACGGGGAGGATAAGGTGAAGAAAGTATTAATAATAGGAGCTGGGGCTCAAGGAGCTGTAATAAGCTGGGTGCTCACAAGGGCTGATGATGTTTCAGAGGTAGTCTTGGGTGATATTGACCTAAAAAGGATGAAGGAGATTGGAGAAACAAACAAGAGCAAGAAACTAAAAATAGAAAAATTGGACGCCAGTGATGTAAATGGAATGGTAAAACTTATGAAAGGTGGGAAATTTAACTTGGTAGTAAATGCTACTTTGCCTGTTTTTAATGACCAAATAATGGAAGCCTGTTATGAAGCAAAAACAGATTATCAAGACCTGGCAACTGATGAGTATTTTCCAGAAGGGGACAGAAATATTCCTGTGAAAGAATTAAAGTATGCTAAAAAATGGGAAGAAGCTTCTCTTAAGGGACTAATCTTAGCAGGTTCTGATGCTGGCACTACAAACGTGATGGCTAAGGAGGTTGCAGACGAGTTAGATGAAATCGACAGTATAAAAATAAAAGATTATACTATAACTGAATCTGAAAAGCCGATAGTTTTATGGCAGCCGCAAACTTACCTGGAAGACCTCAGCTCTCCTGCTGTGATATGGGATAATGGCTACAAAGAAATGCCTCCTTTCAGTGGAGAGGAAGAATACGATTTTCCTCTTCCTATAGGTGCTAAAGGAAAGGTGTACTATCATAGCCATGAAGAGCCATTAGTAATCCCAAAGTTCATTGGGAAGCCGGTAAAATATGTAGATTTTAAGATGGGTGAGCCTGCGATTATGTTTTGGAAGTCTCTCGTGGATCTCGGGTTGATGAGTGAAAAGCCTGTTAAAATCGAAGGTAAGGAAGTAGCTCCCCGGGATGTTTTTTTAAAGTTACTTCCTCCTACGCCCAGTGCTAAGCAATTAGTAGAGCTAGTAAAAAATGGGAAGTTTATGAGCAGACAGATACTTACAGTGGATGTTTATGGTAAAAAAGCTGGTAAAGACTTGCATTATCAATTGTGGACGGAAGGTCCCAATTCCACAGCAGCCTGCGAAAGAATTCCCGGAGCCAGTGATGTATCCTATGCTACATCAGTTTCAGGAGCTATATTTGCACTAATGATGTTAAGAGAACAGGTGAATCATAAGGGAGTGTTCCCTCCAGAAGTATTTAATAAAGAAGAAAGAGATATATACTTTAAGGGTATAGGAGAATGGAATATAAAAATACATAAAAAGGTAGAAAAAGTAATGAACTAAATGTTAGCAAAAATTTAAAATAAGAGGAGGTGGGGGAACTAATTTAACTTAAAGGACATGGTTCAATCTTCTGTGAAGCTGTCTAGTTCTTTCTCATATACACTTTTCTTTTGACAACTTTCTCCTAAATAGGTATAATGTAAACCCATAGGAAAAGTTATGGAAGGTCTCAATTGAGCTTTAAACCTATCCCTGTAGAGAAGAAAATTGAAGCAGTATCCAGAGTAATAGTAGGAGAGGATATCCAGCCCTCTTTAAGCCAGTACAAAGTGATGAAGGAATTTCAAATCCCATGGGGAGCGGAAGCTCATTTCAACCTCTTTACCCTAAGACATAACTTTAGAGTCTTTCCTCGGGGGGAGAGAAAAGGATGTTCTCCTGTTCAACTTGAGGGGTTAGATGTATCCTTGAACGAGTGGTCTGATCTTCTCTGCTCAGAGAGGATAAGGCTATTCCAGAAAAGCCTCTTTTCCTCTCTGGAAAAGGAAAAGAGGCGATTTTCTCAGAAGGTGGCACTTGACAAAAAAATGAAGTTAGATCTTTTACGGAAGAGCTAAAAATAGAGCAGGGGGAGGTGAAAGCAAAAAAATTTACAAAAGGAGAAGGTAATGAGTAAAAGAAAAAATTTTCTAATCTTAAGTGGAACAGGGGTGTTATTGGTTAGTCTGTCTTTGTTAATGGTTCCGTTTGTTCCACGGGCAGTTGCTGAGGAAAAACCATACGGTGGAAGGCTGAGGGTTGGTCTTCCTACTGGAGAGTTTATAGAAAATCTGAGATGTAGTTCAGATTGGCAGTATATAGAGATGGGATGCGTTTTGTGGCCCCTGATTTATGACCAATTATGGATTATGGGACCTGCCCCTGACTACGAGGCTTTGTCTAGGTTGGCCACCAGTTGGGAGAGTAAGGATGGCCAGACCTGGACATTTCATTTTCGGAAAGATGCTACTTTTCATGATGGTGTGCCAGTTACAGCAGAAGATGTGGCATTTACACTTAAGTATCTACCTAAAGCAAGTCCAGCATGGGCTTACCCCGATGTGGATTGTGTGTCCATCTCAGTTATCGATGATTATACGGTAGAATTTACGCTGAGGAAAAAGCATGGTGGATCGTATCCTCCCGCCTATTGGTTTCCAATACTCCCTAAGCATATTTGGGAGCCTTATAAAGACGATATGCTTTCATTCTCAAATGATAAGGCGATTGGATCTGGACCATTTAAGCTAAAGGAATTCAAGCCTGGCCAATATATCTGGCTTGAAGCCAATAAGGATTACTGGGGAGGAAGGCCATATTTAGATGAGGTAGTCTTTAAATCTTATGGGAGTGATGATGCTCTATATATGGCTTTGAAGAGTGGTAAAATAGATATGATCGGGTATGATGGCTGTTCTCCATTGGTCGTCGATGACTTTAAAAAGGCTAAAGATATTAAGATTATAGACTCTCCAGGCATTGCACTTTATTGGCTATCATTTAATCTCTATAAAGATACACCACTTCAAGACTTAAATGTAAGAAAAGCCATTATGTACGGAATAAATAGAGATAAAATTATAGATGTAGTATACCGAAGATATGCACAGAAAATAGACAGTTTTGTGTATCCGGAATTACCAGAGCATAACCCGAATTTACCACAATACAATTATGAGGTTGATTTAGCTAACGAAATCCTGGATGAGGGTGGATATATAGATACCGATAATGATGGAATAAGAAATGATCCTGAAACAGGGGAGAATCTCACCTTTGAAATATGTGTTCCCTCAGCTTGGACCAGGGAAATTAAAACTGTGAGATTGATTAAAGAACAGCTTGAAGATATAGGTGTAAGCATTATCGTAAAAGTGTTAGATGAGGGTACTTACTTTGAGTTTATTTATGCCCCAAAAGAGGAGAAATATGAGATTGCCCTTGCTGAGGAGGAACCTGGCCCCCATGCCGACTGGATATGGGAGTTTGCCCGCAGTTACGAAGCTGGAGGAGAAGGATGGAATACAGCTTATTACAATAATCCTGAGTTTGATAGAATTCTTGATAAAATGATTTCCGAGACAAAGCGAAAGAAAGACTTATACCGAATGCAAAAGATTTTAGCTGAGGATTTACCATATGGATTTTTGATTAGACCAGATATAATAGATCCTGTAAGGACCGATAAACTTGAAGGTTATGTAGCAACAATGGGCGGAGTCTCCACATGGATTAACCCATGGACTTACTTTAAGGTACATTTGAAGAAATAAACGATTGCTATGAAACAAAAGTTACATTAGAAAAGTATTGCCTCCCTGTAATAGCTGTGTAGGGAGGTAGTTATTGCAATGATAAGGGGAGATTAATAAAATGGGTTTAAAGGAATTTGTAATTAAGAAAATAATAGCAGCTATTATTACCATTTTCGCTATTGTAAGCGTAAACTTTGTAATTTTTCGTATGGCACCCGGTGATCCAGTGCGTATGATGTTTAGAGATCCCAGGATAAGTGGTGAGCAGATGCAGTTAATAAGGGAGAAATTTGGCTTGGATAAACCTTTGTGGGGTCAATTCATTTTTTATCTCAAAGAATTATCCCACGGAGACTTAGGCTTGTCATTTTGGCAAAGAAGACCCGTACGCGAAGTAATTGCTGAGAGAATACCTCAAACATTATTGTTGGTGCTAACTGCTCTTGCTATAGCCATGATTTCGGGTACAATTCTCGGCGCGTTTTCCGGATGGAAGAGGGGGACAAGAGTTGATTCATTCATACTTGCCCTTTCATTAACGATGTATTCTATTCCAGCCTTTTCTTTAGGGATAATTCTTCTTCTAATTTTTGCTTACACCCTTTCAATCTTTCCTCTCGGCGGAATGACCACACCTGCATCAGGACTAACCGGGCTTGGATATTGGAAGGATGTCTTATGGCATATGTGTCTTCCAGCATTTTCAATAGTAATGTGGTATATCGGAGAATATGTTTTACTAACGCGAAGCTCAATGTTAGATACTTTAAGGAAAGATTATATACTTACAGCAAGGGCAAAAGGACTAAAAGAGTCTACTATTCTAATAAATCATGCCTTAAGAAACGCTTTATTGCCTGTTATTACAATTACGGGGGTAAATATAGGGTTTGCAGTGTGTGGAGTAATTGAAGTTGAAACGGTATTTTCATGGCCTGGTATAGGTAGATTAGTGTATGATGCTGTAATGAAACGTGATTATCCTCTTCTTCAGGGCCTATTTCTTGTTTTTGCTATTTCAGTTGTGTTAGCTAATTTGGTTATTGACCTGATATACGGCTATATAGACCCAAGAATAAAAGTAGGGGGAGAGAAAAAATGACTATCTCTCTTCGATTCCTTAGAAGGTTAAAAAAACTAAGAGAATTCTTCTCTCTACTTGTGAGAAATAGAATGGGGCTGGTTGGACTGGCGATAATTATATTTTTTTTAACCCTGGCATTATTTGCTCCATTTCTACGGACCGTAAATCCAACTAAAGTGGGAACAAGTGAAAATATATTGCTTCCTCCTTCCTCTCAATTTTGGCTTGGAACTGACGATTTAGCAAAAGATGTATGGAGCCAAATAGTATACGGCTCAAGGATTTCATTGACTGTCGGATTCCTTGCAGCAATTATAACAGTATTTACTGGTTCCCTAATAGGCTTAATAGCAGGCTTTTATGGAGGAAAAATTGGAGAAGTACTTATGAGAATAGTAGATTTCTTTATGATGCTTCCAATGCTACCGTTAATGATAGTTTTGGCAGCAGTCTTAGGCCCAAATATATGGAATATAATTTTCGTAATAAGCATTGTAAGTTGGCCTACAACTGCCAGAGTAATTAGGTCTCAGGTGCTATCTCTTAAAGAAAGGACATTTATTGAAGCAGCAAGATGTATCGGAGCAAGTGACTCCTTGTTAATGTTTGGTGAAATATTACCCAATGTAGTGCCTATAATGTTTGCGGAGTCTGTTTTAATGGTTACAGAGGCAATCTATGCAGAAGCAGTTTTAAGCTTTCTTGGATTAGGTGATCCTATGAATATAAGCTGGGGGATGATGCTTCATTTTGCCTTTGAGTCAGGTACTATGGGTAAGGCTTTCTGGTGGGTGCTACCTCCTATCGCCTGTATTGTTATTTTGATAATTGGTTTTACTTTTTTAGGAACTGCTATAACCGACGTATTAGAGCCAGGATATAAAGAAGCACATGGTTTCTGATCATCAAAACAAGTTTTATTATTCACTGGTGCAAAATGAGGTTAGCAAATGGCTTTACTTGAAGTTAAAAATCTAAAGATATATTATTTTACTCGAAAAGGTCCAGCAAAAGCTGTGGATGGGATTAACTTCAGTATAGACAAGAATAAAACATTAGGGCTAATAGGAGAATCAGGATGCGGTAAGACGACTACAGCATTATCTCTTATGAGATTCGTTAAACCCCCAGGACGTATAGTCAAAGGTAAAATAGTTTTTGATGGACGTAATATTATCTCAATGAGTAATGAAGAGATAAGACTTTTAAGAGGAAAGGAAATATCGATTGTCTTTCAAGGAGCTCAGAATGCTCTTAATCCTGTAATGACTATTGAAAAACAGATAATCGAGGAGATTTTAGAGCATGAAAGTGTAACAGAAGACGAAGCTCGAAAAAGAGCTAGAAATCAGTTGAACTTGGTGGGAATAGGCGATGAAAGAGGTAAGAACTATCCCCACGAATTTAGTGGAGGGATGAAACAGAGGGTAATGATTGCCATGGCTACTGTTTGTAATCCAAAACTATTAATTTTAGACGAACCAATAACTGGCCTTGATGTAATAGTGCAAAGGCAAATATTGAACCTTATAAACGACTTAAAAGCTAAACTACAACTAACAACAGTTATCATAGCCCATGATCTTTCTGTTATAGCTGAGACTTGCGATAAGGTTGCTGTGATGTATGCTGGAAAGATTGTAGAGCAGGCGAGTGCAGTTTCTTTATATAAAAATCCAATGCATCCTTATAGCCAAGCGCTTATAGAGGCTTATCCCAGCATAAAAGGGGAGAAAAAAAAGTTAAAGAGCATCCCTGGTGCTCCTCCAAGGCTTGTGGCTCCTCCTCCCGGTTGTAGGTTTCATCCACGTTGTCCATACGCTGCAGATATTTGTCGCAAAGAAGAACCCATAATGAGGGAAAAAGGAGAACATCTTGTGGCATGCCATTTATTAGATTAAGTAGGTTTGATTTATGAAAGAAGAAAATGAGGTATTAAGGGTAGAGAACCTAAAGAAATATTTTCCCGTAGGAAAGAGTTTATTTGCATCTATTTTTTCAGGGAAAGAAAAATATGTTCGTGCAGTTGATGATGTAAGTTTCAGTGTGAAGAAGGGTGAAATCTTAGGGCTTGTTGGGGAAAGTGGTTGTGGGAAAACTACTATGGGCAGAACAATACTTAGATTAGTTGAACCTACCAGTGGTAAGGTATATTATAAAGGAACAGAAGTGACTTCTCTTTGTAAAAAAAGATTGAAGAGCCTGCGACGCAGAATGCAAATGATATTTCAAGACCCTTATGGGTCTCTTAACCCAAGGAGAACAGTTGCTGAGACTTTAAGGCAAACAATCAAAATTCATAAGCTGGTTAATAGTAAAGCTGAGGAAGAAACACTGATAAAGAAAACACTTGAAGAGGTGGAATTAAAGCCAGTTGGCGAGTTTTGGGATAAGTATCCTGGTTTTCTTAGTGGTGGTCAGCTTCAAAGAGTTAGCATCGGTAGAGTGTTGATTCTTCAGCCAGAGTTTGTAGTTGCAGATGAGCCTGTTTCAATGTTAGATGTTTCCGTAAGGGTAGGTGTTTTAGATTTACTTCTGAAAATGAGGAATAAATTTGGCATCTCATTTATTTATATAACCCATGACTTAGCGACGGCAAGATATGTCTGTGACAGGATTGCGATTATGTACCTCGGGAAGATTGTAGAAATTGCTCAAACAGAAGATATCATCAATAAACCATTGCATCCTTACACTCAAGCTTTAATCTCTGCTGTGCCAGTGCCCGACCCAACAGTAAAAATTCATGATCTTCCAATTAAAGGCTATTTGCCATTAACCTCGGATTTGGTTTCTTATGGCTGCAGATTCTACCCTCGATGTCCATATGCTACGAAGAAGTGTCATGAAGAGGAGTCTCCGCTTGTTCAAGTGGAGCGTGATCGCTACGTTGCTTGCATAAACTACAGAAAAAAATAAAAGTGTTTATTAATAAAGGTTAAACATCCGACATGCTTCTGTGATTTCAGGTGATGTGTGAAGGAAGGGGGGTAGTATTTTGGCAAATAGAAGCACATAAGGGGTTGATGGCCCTTTTGCTCTCAAGAAAAAGGAGGTTTCAATGAGTAATCCTAAAAAATGGGTGGAATCAATAACGGCACATACCTATGGGACCTGGAGGCCCCAGAGAGATTGGAAAAAACCGTTGTTCATTGCCGGAGCAGAGAGGGTGTATTTTTTTGATGAGACAGGGAGACGTTATCTTGATTTTTCATCTCAACTGATGTGCTCAAATCTTGGCCATGGAAATAAAAAGATAATTGATGCTATATGCGAGCAAGCTAAAAAGCTTCCCTATGTTGCTCCCGGGTTTGTGTG
>QMQA01000015.1 GCA_003648845.1 Candidatus Aerophobota bacterium | reverse complement strand
ATTATCAGTTCTTTCCCAAAAAGTTTTATAGTTCCCTCATTTTTCGGAAGAAGCCCGGCAATAGTACGTAAAAGTTTACTTTGTCCCTGACCTCTGAGGCCAGCCAAAGCTACAATTTCCCCTTTATATATTTCAAGATTTATTTTTTTCAAATATTGATTGCTAAGATTACTAATAGAGAGAACCACTTCTGTACTTCTCTCTAACTTGTTTTTTGGAGGAAATAAGAGTCCGGTTTTCCTCCCTGTCATCTTATTAATTATTTTCTCTCTAATTATCTCAGGATTTGTATCCTTCCTTTGGTTATCTACAATTCCTTGAAAATTACCATCCTTCAGCACCAGAATTTCATCACATACTCGCAAGACTTCTTTCAAGCGGTGAGAAATAAAAATCAAAGTTTTATTTTTCTTTTTCAAATCTCTCATAATATCAAATACTTCCCGAACTATATTACTCTCCAGTGATGCAGTCATTTCATCAAAAATAAGTATATCTGGGTCACGATTAAGAGACCTTGCAAACTCGATTAAGCTTTTTTCTCCTTCACTTATTTCGCCAGCAGGTAACGAAACATCCATATCTAAGTTCACCGCTTTAAGGGCTCTCTTAGCATCTTCCCGAAGTTTTCTATAGTTTATAACTCCATTGGTATAATACTTCTCAAGTTTATCAAGAAAAATATTCTCAGCGATACTCATCTGTGGAATTAATGAATGTTCCTGAAATACAGTATCAATCCCACACTTTTCTCTGGCAAAGGTAGGATCTGAAATAGTAACCTTCTTCCCCTTCACAATAATTTCTCCACTGTCGGGTTGATACAATCCCATTAATATTTTAACCAAAGTTGATTTACCAGCGCCATTTTCACCAACCAAACCATAAATTTTACCCTTTTCTAAACCGAAGCTAACTTTATTTAAGGCCTGTACCCCCGGAAAATGTTTGCTTATAGAATCTATTTTTAAAACTTCTTCCATATTTTTAGTCCCTTTATGAGGTATATTTAATGGATAGGGAAGCTCCCCATAAGGGGTAACTTCCCTATTAAATTTTCTTCCTGCGATAACTCCTTATTTGAGGATTTCGTTTAATTTTTCGTCAGAAAGCGGCGTGAAAACGAATATACCTTCAGGTGCGTTGGGTCGCACATAGTCCTTCATCTCTTCAGTCGTAATTCCAGGAGCCGGATAGAAGTACATCTTTGGTACGGGATAACCCTGCAGGAGCATTTCCATCAAGACAACCGCAATTGCACTACAAATTGAAGGATGACAGGAAGCGTAGGCGGGAATATTATACTGGATACACTTCTGCAGAAAACCATTCTGGTCTTCAGATGCATGGGGATATCTGCTGGGATCCATTCCCAGTTCCACCATGGCATCAATAACAGCATTGGACATCTGTCCACCAACGGAGAAAATACCATCAAAATCTGGGTGAGCTGTTACCATATTCATGAAAAGATTCTTTGCTTTATCATAAGACCAATCTCCATAATCAATAGCTGCAATTTTAATATCCTTGTACTTTTCAAAAACCGAAAGTCCACCACCACTACGACCTTCGTCAATTGGATATCCCTTTAAACCTCTAAAGAAAAGAATTTTGCCTTTATAATTAAGTTTCCTGGCCAGCCATTCAGCAGCCTGAGTACCAAATGTCCAGGGATCATTGCCGACGTAACATGTGTATTTTGTGGTATCAGCGGCATTATTAAACAAGATAATCGGACACCCGGCATCGTATATTTCTTCTATGGTACTTACAAACGCTTTTGCATCAAGTGGATCAACAATAATCCCATTTAATTCTCCAGCCTTCCACATTGTAAACATACTTTTAAGATTCTGCATCTCAATATCTATGGAGCCAGCACTGTCCATATGCACAAAATCTTTAATAAGAGTTGACCTTCCCACTTCCCTTTTAAACTCTGCAATACAGGTCTCCTGCCAGGGATTTCCCCTCCATGATGTAATAAAACCAATTTTATACGGAGGTTCAACCTTGTACTGTCCTATTTTAGGTGAATTATTCCACCAATCAATCCAGGCGTGTTTATGAAGAAAAACATCATATGCTGTATCTTTATCCAATACATACCGAGTGCTCTGACCAAAAGCGCAAAGACTAAAGAACATTACAGCCACCAAAACCAGACCCAAAACCAAATAAAGCCTAAAACTCTTCTTCATTTATTCGCCTCCTATTTTTTATATCTTTACATACATTGACCTTTCCTGAAAAAGACATATTCAGAGTGGGCCTATTTATCTTCATTTCTCACCCCCTTTCAGCCCTATTTTTATCCTCCTCCTTTACAAATTAAACTGACAACAATCTTCAATATACTCTTAACACCCACCACTCTGCTCCTACAACACCTGTAATTCCTGTAACTTCTTCTTCATACGCTCCCGGGTACTCTCGTCTACAGGACGGAAGGGAGACTTAGGTAGACCAGCATTAATTCCTCGCATCTTCAGCATCTCATACACTGAAACAATACTCGCACCAGCAATTCTCATAACATCTCGGACACGATTAACTTTCTTCTGAATATCCCGGGCATTCTCATAATTCCTTTTCATGCAAGCTTCGTACAATTCAACACAAATCTCTGGAAAAGCATTTCCCAACCCAGGAATAAAAGCCTTTGCTCCCAAAACTGAAGCTAAAAGAAAAAGAGCTTCTGTGCCCATTACAATATCAAATCCTCGATTTCCTAATTTACGTTGAAACTCAGCAAACACCATCATATCAAAACTACTATCTTTTACCCCTTGGACCCCAACATCAGCTATTTTGCTCATTAATTCAGAAGAAATTCCGTAACCAACAGTTTTAGGATTGTTATAAACATAAACCGGAATACCTATCGCTTTTACCAGCCTTTCATAATGGTAAATTATGTCCCTCTCAGATGGACGATAATAGTAAGGAGGAACACTTGCCACACACACTGCACCGGTCTTTTCGGCATGTTTTGCCAGCTCTATAGAAGCATCAGTACTTGCTGCCCCTACATGGACTATAACTGGAATTTTCCCCCTTACTTCATCGATAGTAATCTCAACAACTTTTTTTCTCTGTTCCACACTCATTAAAGGCCCTGAACCGTATGTTCCACATAAAAACAATCCATGAACATTTTTAGATAAAAAATCCACAACTTTTCTTAACGCTTTCTCATCAATCTCTCCATTGGAATCAAATGGAGTAATCATAGGTGGAATTACTCCTTCCAACCTCATTTTTCTGCCTCCTTTGAAAGCATCTTTATGAATGTAAGATTAAACTGGAAGATCTTTCTGTCGGTAAACAATCTCAATCAAGTTACCTTCAGGGTCATAGAAATATCCAATTTTCCAACCAAGGCCAGTTTGACGGATGTTATGCAAACTAACACCCTTTGATCCCAAATCTTCAGCTGCTTTATCAAAATCATCTACAGGAATGCCAACATGAGAGAAGCCCGGATCATTTGTATCACGCTTAATTCTTTCTCTGTCAGTTGCAGGTATAATCTCGATAGTGGTTTTCGTTCCAAGTTGAATAAAGTATATGGGAATTGGCCTTCGTTCAGTTTTTGGTATTTCAAAAATTACTTTGAATCCCAAAACATCGCAGTACCATCTACACAATTTCTCTGGATCTTTAGCCGCTATCCCAATATGACCAAATCTTTTAAACATTCTTTCCTCCTATACTCTCTGCAGAAATCCAATTAATTAAAATTCTATTCTACTTCAGCAATCACAGTAACTGGAGATGCTTCAAGATCAACCATTCTTAAAGGAGCAACATAAACCCTTTTTATTTTTTTCCCTATTACTGGAGCTAAATTCATATCCTCTATATGAAAAAAATTTCGGTTATCCCCCAAGAGGATCTTGTGAACAGGCCAGCCAGTTTTTCTCCCTTCAGGAATATTCTCAGCTCCCATAAAATCCATCCCGATACACCTAATATTCTCAAAGTTATCAACGATATATTTAGCGGCCTCTGTTGAAAATGCAGGAGATTTGATAACATATCTTTCCGGATCAGTTGAACGGTATTTGCTAAATCCAGTGTAAACAAGCAATAGATCGCAGTTTTTTAAATTTTCAACATAAGGCTTCAAGTCTTCCGAAGTTATCTTCTCCAGATCATTCTTTGGACACTCAACAAGAAATGGCCTATCAAAAACAAAATCAGAAATGTCATAATCCGTAATCTTTTTCCCATTTGGAAAAACGTGCCAGGGCATATCAATGTGGGTTCCATTGTGACTGGACAGTTCCAGAATGCTGGTCTGATTACTCTTGCCCTGTCCATCACCAAATCTTGATCGAGGAATCACTTTAGGTTTAGACAAACCTAAGACCAACACTGGTTCTTTCTCTCCCCTTTCTCCAATAATATATGACAGCTCAACTATCATTACTCTACCTCCTGATAAAAAATTATTTCACAAAATTTAATGCATCGCTACATTCGCTCAACTCTAAATCCTCCAGCTTCTCTTTGGATGGAATTCCTTTCTCCTTATTCCATCCTCTTTCATCATAATAATCGTCCAAAAGACGATTAAGATCCTCCCTTGTAATTGGATGAATTTTGTAATAATCGGTCAATTCCTCTTTCCCTTCAGGCGTGTTTAGAGGCTGTGTCCAAATATCAGGAAATTTATCATCTTTGCGAGTAAATCCTTCTCTTGCATTGAGCAGCTTCTTTACATTAAAAGCCCTCTCTCCAGCTTTAATCATCTCTTCAGCGCTATATTCTATTCCTGTAGCCGCAGAGTAAATCTCTGCCAATTCCTTGCCGAGAAGAGGACCAAATACCGTATAAATTGCACATAATCCAGTAGAATTCTTTACCGCCATCGCATCTTCCATATATCGTGCGTACCTACCTATATTAAACTTTCCTGTATATTCTGCCGGAGTAAAAATTCTCTCTACAGTTTCCTTGGAAAGTCCCCATCCCTCGATTTGTTTTCGTATAGCCTCTATGGGTTGATTGACCAATACAGTTAAGGTATGAAGTCCCCCATGGTGAGGCCGGGGATTGGTAACATAACCAAATATTAAAGGATGGAGTTTAGCTGTCCGAGCCTCATAAATAATATCAGTCCCCTTTGATATCCCACAATACCAATACTCTTCTGGTTTAATTCCCAACTTTTCTCCAGTAACAACCCATCCTTCGGATAAAATCTCACCTATTCCTTGTTTTTTTATGATTTTATCAAATAACTCCAAATAAAATTCATAATCTCTTCTTAATTCAAAGCCATCTGTATCTTTCCTGGTGAGTCGTCCTTCAATATAGAGTTGGGTAACAAAATCAATCAGGCGAGTAGAGGTATAAAAACATATTCCGGCACGATTAGCGAGAGTTACCCAGTGAAGCATCTTGTTTATATCAGAAATTCCGAGCAATAACCCTGATGTAGCTCCTTTAGAGTAAGGAGATCCATATCCAACTTCACCTGCGAACTCTCCACTGGGAATCTTCCATCTTATCCTGCAATCAAGTAAGCAATAAGGGCAGGCTAAAATTTTATCAATTGACTCCCGTCGCTTTTCATTTCCATAATACCTGCTCCATTCTTCTCTCGTCCATCTCTTGCCTGGATATTGAGTAAATTTAAAAGTATCCCAACCAGCAGCCATCCCCATTTTTAACCATTGCTCTCTCCCTCCCCAGCTAAGAAAAATTTTTTTCTCATATTCAACTGCCTTCTCAAACCTCTCCTTATCAGCAATTTTTATCTTCCCTGTTCCTCCGACAGCGATTGCTTTAAGGTTCTTTGAACCCATCACTGCACCAAATCCACTTTTACCAAGCGAATCCTTTTTATCAATATAAGCTATTGCATATCTCACTAAGTTCTCGCCAGCAAGACCAATAGCAATTACACTCGTGTTCTTACCATATTTTTCTTTCAATGCATCAGTAGTATCAAATATATCCATTTTCTTCCAGTATAAAGAAGCATCACAAATCTCTACTTTATCATCAAGAATCCTAATATAAACAGGCTTTTCAGATTTACCGGTGATAATTAAATGATCATATCCAGCCCTTTTAAGCATCGTTCCAAACTCAGCACCACCTATGGAAGAGCCTACATAGTACCGATGATCCCTGGTCGCAACTATAGGAAACTTGGTAGTAGCTGCTATCTTTACCATCCCGTAAGCACCTGTAGCAACCAAAGCTCCAGAGCTGATAATAATTGGATTATCAGGGGAGAAAGGGTCAGTTTCTGGCCTCAGGTAATCAAAGAGCATCCTCCAGCCAGCCCCCGCCCCTCCCAGAAACCTCCTGCAAAGCTCTATATCTAAAGGCTCTTTTTTGATCTCTCCGGTGGTTAAGTCTATTTTTAGCACTTTGCCAGCAAAACCAAAATAATCCATTTTTTCCCCCTTATCTAATTGTAACTATTTTCTACTTTCTACTTAAATCAGGCCCAGTTGCGAAAGTTCTTCTTTAACCTTTTTTTCCAGTTCTTCTGATATAGACAAAAAGGGCAGCTTGGGTACACCAGCATCCACTCCTCGTATTCTTAAAATGCTGTGGCATATGGGGACGGTTGGCCCCATCTTAATTACCTTTCGAATTTCAAGTACCCTTAATTGCAGTTGAATAGCCTTTTCAATCTCTTTTTGCTCGATTGCTTGGTAAAGCTGCTGCATCACCTCTGGGAACACATTGGCCAGACCACTTATAGTAGCACAGGCTCCTGCTTCAGCTGCCGGCAAGAAGATAGCTTCAGTTCCAACGATAAATTTGAAATTGGCTCTTTTTACGGCTATCCGATAAAGATAGAAATTAATCAGGTCAAATGAACTATCCTTTACTCCAGCCAGGCCAAGTTCAGCTATCCTTGCCAGAAGCTCAGGTGATATCCGGTTTCCGGAAACCTTAGGATTGTTGTAAAGATAAACGGGTATCTGGACAGAGTCTAATAGTTCTCGATAATGGTTAAAAAGTTCATCCTGGCCATAGGAGTAATAATAGGGCGGAATGCTCCCTACAGCATCTGCACCAATATTTTCAGCATGTTTTGCTAGCTCGATAGTGGAGCGCGTATCTGCTGCCCCTACATGGATAATTACAGGAATCCTACCATTTACCTGGTCAACTACAATCTCGGCAACTTTTTTTCTCTGTTCCAGACTCATCAGAGGACCTGAGCCATAAGTTCCACAGGGGAAAAGACCGTCTATGTGAGGTATGAGGAACTCAAGAAGTTCTCTAAGCCCCTTTTCGTAAACTCTCCCTTCAGGGGTAAAAGGGGTTAGAAGAGGGGGGATAATTCCTTTAATTTGTTTTTTCATTCATCTCCTCCTACTTTATCTGTCATATTTCTCTGAAAAGTCTTTGCTCTGTAAACTTGGGGATTAGCTATATACTGGTTTGAGAGTTTTTCATTGTTTAGTACTTTCAAAGTATTTTCAGCGCAAAGTATATCCATTTCTCTGATAGAATTAACGGTATAGGCTGCCATATGGGGAGTAGTAATTACATTATCAAGTGAAATAAGAGGATTACCTTCTGGAGGTTCTTTAGAGAAAACGTCAAGAGCAGCTCCAGCGATTTTTTTATCCTTCAAACAGGTATAAAGAGCTTTCTCATCTACAACTCCTCCTCGAGCCACATTAATGAGGTAAGCTGTCTTCTTCATCAACCTTATCTCTTTCGCTCCAAGGAGACCCTTTGTTACCTCATTTAAAGGAACATGCAAAGTAACAAAATCTGATTCTCTGAGGAGTCTGTGTAAAGTTACATAGACAACACCAAATTTATCAATTAAAGTTTGATCTTTGCAGATATCGTAAGCTAACACTTTCATATTAAATCCCTTTGCCCTTTTTATAACTGCTTTCCCTATACTACCAGTTCCAATAACTCCCAGCACCTTACCCCAAATTTCGGCACCTATAAATCTTTTCCATTCACCTGATTTTACACTCTCGTTAGCTGAACAGATCTTGCGAGCGATTGAAAGAATCAAACCAAAAGTAAAATCAGCTACTGCCTCCACCTCTTCTCCTGCGGCTGGAGTGTAAGTTACAACAACTCCATTTTTGGTAGCTGTATCCAAATCAATATTATCAAGACCTACTCCATGCTTTGAGATTACCTTGAGCTGACCCGCAATTTCTAAAACCTTTCCTGTTATTTCATCCATTCCAGTAATAATAGCATCAACTCCCGGAACGAGCTTAATTAGGTCATCCTCTTTAAGAACCCGACCCAAAGGATTTTTTATCAACTTACATCCTTCCCTTTCCAAAAGTTCAATGCCATCCTTGACAATGTTGCCAAACGACCTTGAACCTATCAGTACTTTATGCAACTTTGCCTCCTGACAACTTAAACGCTCTCATTAAACGCAGCTCATCGTTCGTAAAGAAGTAGTCTCCACTCTCAAATTTTTCTCCTACCACATCCAAACCCACCATTATGCCTTTCTCCATTATCTGATACGGTGCAACTCTTCCTTTGAAAAACTCCTTAGCTACAGACTGTCCATTTTCCATTTCTCTTTTTCAATAAATTTCGCAAACTTAACCAAATTTAATCCATTCATCCCTTCCCGCGAATATTTGCCTGGCTCACATTTCGATTCTCTATGAGAGAATACAAAACATATCTTCCAGAAACCATAGCAACATTTGGAATGATCTCAAGGGATATTGTTCATTAATTTGTTGTCTAAAAAGACCTTCCTACTTGTCGGTACTTCTAATCCTGTATCATTCGATGTGTAATTGTTTTCCCGCAACCGGAGGGTCCCAACAAAACCATAAACTCTCCTTCCTAAACAACTAATATTGATATGATCAACTGCTGTTGTTTTAGCAAATTTTTTATATAGATTTTTTATCCTTATCCGTGCCATACAGAACTTCTCCTAATTTACATTTATTCTTCACCAAAGGGTGTAGCCTCCATCAACCACAAGGTTATGCCCCGTAATAAAGTTTGATGCTTCTGAAGCTAAGAAAACAACTGCCCCTGCAAGATCGGAAGGCTCCCCCAATCTTCTCAAAGGGGTTATATTAATTATCTCTTTATAACTTTTTTTATCTTTAAGGACCTTCTGAGTTAAAGGTGTCCTCATGTATCCCGGACTGATACAATTAGCAGTTATTCCGTATTCAGCCATCTCTACCGCCAACCTTTTGGTGAATATGATAACACCCGCCTTAGATGCAGAATAATTGTATCCTCCATTAAATATTTTAGGTTTAGGAATCACCATCCCGGCTATTGAAGCAATATTGATAATTTTCCCCCTTCTCTGTCTCATCATCTGTTTGACAGCTGCTTGGCAACACAGCATAACCCCGGTTAAATTAACCTTCATAACTTCATCCCATATTTCTAAAGTCATTTTCTCTATCAGTGAGGCATGAGAAGTTCCTGCACTATTCACCAGAATATCAAGAGACCCATACTCTTTCACTGTTATCTCTACCATACTATTAACCTCTGAAATGCTGGTGACATCAGCTTTAATTGCCAGCGAACTACCTCCCGAGACAGAAATTTCATCTTTAACTTTTTGTGCGGTTTCTTCGTTAACATCAACTACAGCTACTGCAGCACCAGCCTCAGATAGAGCCATCGCCATAGCACGTCCCAGACCTGATCCGCCTCCAGTTACTATGGCGACTTTTCCGTTTAGCTTAAACAAGTCGATGCTTTTCATCACTTTTTCCAATAGTCCTAGGGTTATATGAAACGGTGGAGGTGAGAGTAACTCTGTCTCCACGAAATTTTGTTTCAGAATAGAGAACCACAGATTCTTCCCAAGAATATGCAGTCCCATCTAATTTAATGAGAGGTTGACTTAAAGGTATCTCAAGGAGAGAAGCATCCTCTGCTGAAGGTTTAACCACTCTTAGCATTCTTTTGGCCTTGACTATTGGCAATCTGTATTTTTTTTCAAGAATGGAATAGAGAGTCTGAGAGACAAGGTCATGTTTTAGCAAATCGGGAAATCTTTTTGCAGATAAATATGACTCCCCTACAAAAATAGGTTCACCTTCTACTCGTCGGAGTCTTTTCAGATATACAACTAAACTCCCAGGCTCAAGCATCAAATTGTGCGCTATGAAACTGCTGGCCTGGATTTTCTTTGCCTCGATCACTTCGGTAGTGAAAGGTAAACCGCTCTTTTTCAAACTCTCACCCAGACTGGTAAGATCCTGCATGAACACAAAGGGAACTAATTTCTTCTGTATTACAAAGGTTCCCTTTCCCCTTACTTTCCTCACCAGCGATTTTTCCATTAGAAGCTGGACAGCTTTATTGATAGTGGGTCTACTTACCCCGAATAATTCGGCCAAGTGTTCCTCCGAAGGCAATTTTACTCCGGAAGCAAGGTCGTTTCTCTCAATGAATTTCTCTAATGCTTCGCTCACCTGATAGTAGCGAGGGATTGGTTTCCCCTTATCTATGCTTAGTTGTGACCAATCAAGTTCTGCCATTTTTCCGCTCTTGTGTAATGACGTATTTACTTCTATACGTTTCAACGTAATTATAATATCGTATAGATTTTTGTCAAGCCTTTATCTCCAGTTTCCCGAAAATTTTCACTGATGGACTTTAGGAATGGAAATGTAACAATGAATAGATTTCGGGGTAAAAATTCTGAGGCATAGTTGATTTCTTAAAAAGAAATCCTGGAAGGAAAAGGTATGCTGGCAAAGCAAAAAATACTCTCCTCTTTCATGTCTTTTTTATTATAGCGTTGAGGAAAGAGAAGTTTTTCTTCACTACACAAGATAAAACTGCTCCTCTTGTAAGTGCCTTAAAGAGGGAAAAGGGATTTTGCCTAATTCCTCTTATTCTGTGATATTCAGGACACTTTCCCATCTATACTTTGAGTTTCTTTTTGTCCTTTCCCGTTAAAATGATCCTTCGAGAAAATATATCTGCTTTATCTTTTAAAAATTCAAAGATTTTTTTGTAATCTTTTCCTCTCACAATAATAACCCCTCTTATGGGAGATAAATGAGGAATCTTATCCAAAAGCCCCTCTCTTTTGTAGGTATATTTCCCAAAGTTAGATTTATCCTTATAACCTAACAGCTTCTGAGAGATTCTTGATTTTATTCCTGGCGGAAGTTCTTTTTTAATTTTGTAGATTATGATTCTACCATATTTTGCTTTCATTTCCCCCCCTATACTTAAATTTAATTTAAGTATAACACATATCGAGAAATTGTCAACCGAAAAACCCCTCTAAAAATTGTTAGATTATGGATTACTTTTTAAGGGGATCTAATAAATTATGGAAAGCTTATGAATAAAAGTTTAAGGAGAGATAATTTTGGAGAAATTAGGATTTTTTCAGGAAACTGCATCTTAATGCTTTGAAAACGTTTTTGAGAAAATACCTACTTTCAAAAAGGCCTCATAATGGCCCAAATAGGAAAAGGTCCTGGGTTAAGAGACATATTTATACTATGGATGATTTTAAAAACATCAGATGGCCTCATATTTATCTTTCTCTAATAGGCTCAGGGAGAGGATTTTCAGAGATTCAGGCTCCAAAAAAGAGGTTAGGGAGCCT
>QMQA01000014.1 GCA_003648845.1 Candidatus Aerophobota bacterium | reverse complement strand
GCTGTATCTATAGCCTCCTATTTCTTAGCATCCGGTGTATTTACAGTTCTTGGAACTCCTTTTCCAATTTTAGGAAGTAAGAATGTAACTAATTTTCTCTGTAATGAAGTGGAAGGTATTCTGGGTGCAAAATTTGCCTTTGAATCCGATCCTATAAAAGCAGCCCATCTCATGATAGAACATATGGATAAGAAAAGAAAGGCTCTTAAGTTAAAACCGTTGATGTATCAGTGAAAGGTAAGGTGATTTAAAATGAAAAAGATGCTTGTAGTTTTTACCGAAAAATGCCTGGGTTGCAGGAGCTGTGAACTTGCCTGTGCTGTGGAACATTCTGGATCAGGGGATTTGATAAAAGCACTTGAGGAAGACCCTCTTCCCCAGTACCGGGTACGGGTAGAAACAGCAGCAGGTTTAACTATTCCTCTACAGTGCAGACACTGTGAGGATGCTCCCTGTGTTGCTGTATGTCCTACTCGTGCTTTAGAGAAGCCCGACCCGGATAGCCCGGTTATTTTGAAGGAAGAGCTTTGCATAGGCTGTAAATGGTGTATCCTGGTTTGCCCCTTTGGAGTTATTAAAATAAGAAGGGATGGGAAGGGTATTATAAAATGTGATTTCTGCCAGAGAAGAATGGAGGAAGGGAAACAGCCTGCCTGTGTAGAAGCCTGTCCAACAGGAGCATTAACATTTGTGGAAATTGAAAAAATTGGTAAGCAAAAAAGGAAAGAGTTTCTGGTGACTCTGGCCAGAAGTGAAAACCAGGCTAAAAAGGTGAGTAGAGATGAACCTGCAAATTCTGGAGAAAGTGGATGAGATAATAGATAAATATGGAAGAGAGAAAAAAGCTCTAATAAGTATTCTACAGGATATTCAGGAAGAATATAATTATCTACCTCGGGACGCATTATTCCGCATAAGAGATAAAGTAGGCGTCCCTTTAACTCAAATTTATGGGGTCGCTACCTTTTATAATGCTTTCAGTTTAAAGCCAAGGGGACGCCACCTAATATCGGTTTGTACGGGTACTGCCTGCCATGTAAAGGGAGCAGGAAAAATTCTGGAAAAATTAGAGAGAGATTTGAAGATTAAAAGCGGGGGTGTAACTGAAGACCTGCGGTTTTCTCTGGAGAGCGTCCGTTGCCTGGGTTGCTGTAGTCTGGCTCCTGTAGTAAAGGTAGATGATGATACCTATGGACGAGTAAGACAGGATGAACTAATAAAGATATTAAGTCGCTATGAGTAAGAAAATCACGAGCTTAAAAGATCTTGATGAGTTGAGAGAAGAGGGGTTAAAATCTCTGTATCCGGATAAAACTAAGATTATGGTGGGGATGGCTACCTGTGGACTTGCTTCTGGAGCAAAAGAGGTTTTTGATATTCTTTGTCAGGAGATAAAAAAAACAGGGTTGGATGTAAAATTAAACTCCACAGGATGCTTGGGTTATTGTCAAAAAGAACCGCTGGTAGATGTGATAAAACCTGGTTGGCCACGAATTATTTATCAGGAGGTGGATGGAGAAAAGGCTCAAAAACTTATAGAAAATTTAGCCCAGGGTAAGATATGGAAAGAGAGTATTCTTGCTAAAATGGAAGAGGATGAATTTCTCATATTGGATGAAAAGAAAAAATACTTATTTGACCCCAATACTGGTTTGAATGGGGTACCTTCTTATTTTGAGCTACCTTTCTATCATAAACAACTTAGGATCGCTACCAGAAATTGTGGCTTTATTGATCCTGCCAGTTTAGTGGAATACATTGCCAGGGGAGGATATTACTCCTTGTACAAGGCCCTTACCGAATATAAACCAGAAGAGGTAATAGAGGAGATTATCCGGTCCGGCTTGCGGGGAAGAGGAGGAGGAGGGTTTCCTACCGGGAGGAAATGGTACTACTGTCGCCATGCCAAAGGAGATATAAAATATGTAATCTGCAATGCTGATGAGGGGGACCCAGGTGCCTATATGGATAGAAGTATTCTGGAGGGTGACCCTCATTCTGTTCTTGAGGGAATGATAATTGGAGCTTATGCTATTGGAGCTAAAGAAGGTTACATTTATGTCCGATCGGAGTATCCTTTAGCTGTTGTAAGGTTAAAGGAGGCTATTAAACAAGCAGAGGAGTATGGGCTTTTAGGCGAGAATATTTTAGGTACGGGTTTTAATTTCCCCATCTATATTAACCGGGGAGGAGGAGCTTTTGTATGCGGGGAATCAACTGCCTTGATGGCTTCCTTAGAGGGCAGAGTAGGAGAACCCCGGGCAAAGCATATTCATACCGTAGAAAGTGGACTCTGGGAAAGACCTACTAACCTTAATAATGTAGAAACCTGGGCGAATGTACCGGTGATTATTGCAAGGGGAGCTGATTGGTATTCTAAAATTGGAACCGAAAAAAGTAAAGGAACCAAGGTTTTCTCTATTGTAGGGAAAATAAATAACACTGGGTTGGTAGAGGTTCCTATGGGGATTACCCTGAGAGAGATTATTTATGAGATTGGGGGAGGGATACCTGGGGGTAAAAAATTTAAGGCTGTTCAAACGGGTGGTCCTTCCGGAGGTTGCGTTCCGGAGAGCATGCTTGATCTGCCGGTAGATTTTGAGGAACTTACTAAGGTTGGCTCTATGATGGGCTCAGGTGGCATGATTGTTATGGACGAGGATACCTGTATGGTAGATATAGCAAGGTATTTTCTCTCTTTCTTACAAGATGAGTCCTGCGGAAAATGCACTTCCTGTCGGGAAGGAATAAAAAGAATGCTCCAGATTTTAACCCGTATAACCCAGGGAAAGGGAGAGGAAGGAGATATCGAACTTCTGGAAGAGCTATCTGAAGTGGTTAAGGATACCTCTCTCTGTGCTCTGGGAGGAACTGCCCCTAATCCTGTTTTAACCACCATTCGCTACTTCAGGGATGAGTATGAAGCTCACATTAAAGATAAAAAATGCCCGGCTAGGGTGTGCCGTGATTTGATTACCTATACCATAGATGAGGAAAAATGCACAGGATGTATGAGGTGTCTAAAGGAGTGTCCCCAGAAAGCGATAGTTGGGGAGAAGAAAAAACCTCATCGTATTCTGCAGGAAAAATGTATAAAATGTGGTATATGTTATGAGACTTGCAGATTTGATGCAGTAAAGGTGGAATAATGGTCAAATTAGTTATAGATGGAAAGCAAGTTGAGGTAGAAAAGGGACTGTCAGTACTTGAGGCGGCACAAAAAATCGGAGTTGAAATTCCTACTCTCTGTTATCACCCGGCGGTTAGTGCCTATGGAGCCTGCCGCATCTGCACGGTGGAGGTGATTCGTAAAGGGTGGTCCAGGTTAACTGCTGCCTGTACCTATCCTGTACAGGAGGGGATTGAAGTAAAGACAAACTCAGATAAGGTTAAAAAGGCAAGGAAACTTATAATGGAGATGCTTCTTGCCCGTTGCCCTAATGTTAAGGCTATTCAGGATCTGGCAAAAAAAATGGGAGTAGAGAAAACACGTTTCCCTGAGGAAAATGAAGAGTGTATCCTTTGTGGTCTATGTGTAAGGGTTTGCCAGGAGGTGATAGGAGTATCTGCTATTGGATTTGTTAACAGAGGAATAGAAAGAAAAGTGACCGTCCCTTTTGAAGTTCAGTCTGATAAGTGTATCGGATGTGGAGCTTGTGCGATTGTGTGTCCTACAGGAGCAATAAAAATAGAGGATATAGAAGATAAAAGGAGGATAGATATCTGGCACACAGAGCTGGAGAGAGCTAAATGCAAAGTGTGTGGCAGGTATTTTTCTCCTATGGCAACAATCGATTATCTTGAGAAAAAGGGTATAGAAAAAATTCAAGAATTTTTAAATCTATGTCCTGATTGCAAAAGAGACGTTTTAATTAATAAGCTCAACAAAGTAAACTATAGTAGCAGTCCTGTTAAATTCTCAAATTTTTAAGGAGGTTAATAATGTCCAGGATAATTGCCTCAGCAGCAATACGCGGAGCACATAAATATGTAAAAGAAGCTGAGGAGAAGTTAAATAAATTAATTGAGGAAAAAGGACCTGACCAGGCAATCGGTTTTCCCAACACTGCTTATTATCTGCCTTTGATTCTTGCTCTTCTGGGGATAGAAGTAAAGACTCTTACTGATGCTAAAAGAGCCTTAGAACACGCAAAAGGGCTCCTTCCCCCTGTTCCCTCAGAAAAACTCTGGCTTCCCTATCTTGGTAATACACTTGATGCGGGAATTGCTGCTTTAATTGCCACTGAAATTATTGAAGCACTGAAGTATCTTACCGGTGATGAACCTAAGGGAATATGGCTTGGGTTTACCGATGATGCTACTCTAAGAATGCAGGGAATAAAGCTTGTAGATGGAAGGATGCCTGGTTTTGCAGCCTGCGTGGGAGCATGTCCAACTAATGAACAGGCAGTCGAGCTTGCCAGATCCCTGCAGGAGAAAAATATCCTTGTTTTTATGGCCTCATCCTCAGGCGGTAAAAGTATGGCTGAACAGCTTGCCGAGGAAGGAATTGAGATGAACTGGGATACCTTTCTTGTTCCTTATGGAAAAGATACATCAGCTGCTGTTCATGCATTGAATTTTGCCGTTAGAGCTGCACTTACCTTTGGAGGAATAAAACCTGGGGACCTTGATGCTGCGAGAAAAATTTTGCTTTATAACAAGGAAAGGGTTCATGCATTTGTTCTTGCTCTTGGGGTTGATCCAGAGGTCGACGCGAGTGATCAACTTATTACCGATGAAAAATACGCAGCTGCTGCTGGAGCTATTAACTTTGGTTTCCCTGTGTTATCAGATGTTAATATTCCCCAGATCCTTCCTACAGGAATTTGCACTTACGAGCACGTCGTTTCTAATATTCCTCTTGATAAGATAGTTAGTAAGGCTATAGAGGTAAGGGGACTTGAAATAAAAGTTACCGAAATCCCTATACCTGTTCCCTATGGTGCAGGATTTGAGGGGGAGAGGGTTAGAAAAGAACAGATGCAAGTTGAATTTGGAGGGAAGAGAAGCGTGGCTTTTGAGCTTTTGAGAGGTCGTCCTATGAGTGAGGTAGAAGATGGTAAGATCGAAGTGATAGGTCCGGATGTTGATACAGTTGAGGAAGGGGCAGCAATGCCACTCGGAATCTTAGTAGATGTTGCAGGTAGAAACTTTAGTGAGGATTTTGAAACAGTTATTGAACGCAGAATTCACGAATTTTTATCCTGTGCTAATGGCATCTTTCATATGGGCCAAAGAGCTATTGCCTGGATAAGGATAAGTAAAGAAGCTTATCAAAAAGGATTTAGGCTAAGACATTTTGGGGAAATTTTAGTAGCAAAGATCCATGATGAGTATTCAGGGATTGTGGACAAAGTTCAAGTTACAATAATTACCGATGAAGAAAAGATAAAAAAGCCTCTTGAAGAGGCAAAGAAAATCTATCACCATAGGGATGAAAGATTAGCCGGTATGACTGATGAAGATGTTGATACTTTCTATAGCTGCATTCTCTGTCAATCTTATGCGCCTGACCACGTATGCATTGTAACTCCGGAAAGATTAGGGCTTTGTGGAGCCTACACCTGGCTTGACTGTAAAGCATCATATCAGCTTAATCCACATGGACCAAATGAGCCAGTTAAGAAAGGAAAGTGTCTTGATCCTATTAAAGGTGAGTGGGAAGGTGTAAATGCATATCTTAAAATAAAATCTCATGGAAATTTGGAAAGGTTTAAGGCCTATTCTATAATGGAGGACCCAATGACCTCCTGTGGTTGTTTCGAGTGCATTGTTGCGGTTTTACCTGAGGCAAATGGAGTTATGATTGTAAATCGCGAATTTACCGGAATGACTCCTATTGGGATGACATTTAGCACTATGGCTGGTCAGGTAGGAGGAGGTGTACAAACACCTGGATTTTTAGGAATTGGTAAAGTTTATATTACAAGCAAGAAATTTATCTCTGCTGATGGTGGCATAAAGAGAGTGGTTTGGATGCCGAGTGAGCTTAAGGAAGAAATAAGAGAAAGGTTGGAAAAAAGGCTCGAGGAAATGGGAGAACCTGAATTTATAGAGAAAATTGCTACAGAAAAGGATGCTACTACTTCAGAGGAACTTTTGGAATTCTTGAAGAAAAAGAATCATCCTGCTTTATCCATGCCACCCATGATGTAAAATTGGAAAGTTAGATTTGTTTAGGATTCTACGTTCGGGTCAAAAAGAATTTTAGTGAATGAATTGATGAGTAAAAGAGTTAAGGGGGTAAATGAATGGGTATGTGGAAAATATGTCAGTCATAGACATATTTACGCATAAACGCATCTACGCATTTACATACCCACGATTAATTTGGTTTAATGAAGGAGGGAGCAAATGGCCTTAACTGGACTTCAGATTTATAAGCTTTTGCCCAAAACCAATTGTGGAGATTGTAACTTTCCCACCTGCATGGCTTTTGCCATGCAACTTGCGGCTAAGAAAGTTTCTCTTGACCAATGTCCTCATATAAGTGAGGAGGCAAAAGCTCAACTTGCCGAAGCGTCAGCTCCACCCATGAGGCTGGTTTCTATCGGAAAAAATGAAAAAAAAGTTGAAGTAGGGCAGGAGACAGTTCTTTTCAGACATAAGGAGAAATTTTATCACCCCACCGGGATAGCTGTTTTAATTGAGGATAATCTGGAAGAAGAGGAGTTTGATCGGGAGGTTGAGTCAATAGCCGATCTTAAAGTTATCAGAGTTGGCGAGGAAATAGGAGTGGATTTGATAGCACTAAGGCATACATCAACCAGTCCCCAGGAGTATGCCAGTCTGGCTAAGAAAGCGTTTGATAAGTCCAGGTTTCCCCTTATTCTTATCTGTTCTGAGAAAGAATGTCTGGGAGAAGCCCTAAAAGCTGTGGGTGAGACAAGACCCCTGATCTATGCAGCGACCAGAGACAACTATGAAGCAATGGCTGCTTTAGCCAGAGAGTACAGCTGTCCTCTTGCTGTTTGTGCTGAAAGCCTGGAGGAACTTGCCGATCTTACCCAGAACATAAAGAAAATAGGCGTAAATGACCTTCTTATTGATCCTGGAACAAGACGAACCTCAAGTGCGCTTACTGATTTAACCAGGTTAAGAAGACTGGCAGTGGAAAAAGTTTTCCGTCCACTGGGGTATCCAACCATAATGTTTACCAGCGAAAAAGACCCTTTTCAGGAAATTGCCCAGGCTGCCACTTATGTTTGTAAATATGCAAATATTCTGGTTATAACTGCAAGAGAGAAATGGCAGCTTTTACCTTTGTTAACTGTAAGGCAAAATATCTACACTGATCCCCAGGTACCCAATGCCGTGGAAGCCAAACTCTACGAGATAGGTCCGGTTAATTCTAATTCACCGGTTATTGTTACCACCAATTTTTCCCTTACCTATTTTACAGTAGAATCCGAAGTAGAAAATAGCAAGGTTCCCACCTATATTTCTGTGGTTGAGACTGAAGGATTGGGAGTTTTAAATGCCTATGCTGGAGATAAATGGTCACCGGAAAAGATAGCAAAAACTCTTGAGGAGCAGAAAGTAAAGGATAAGGTAAATCACAACACTATTATTATTCCTGGCCTTGTAGCGGTATTCAGAGCTGAACTTGAGGAGGAATTTGGCTGGAAGGTGCTGGTTGGTCCGGAGGAAGCAGCCAGAATACCCAGCTTTCTTAAGAATGAGTGGAAGGCAGGTAGGGAAAAATAATGAGGAAAGATAAAGTTAAGGTGACTTTTTTGCCTCAAGGTGAAACAGTAGAGGTTGAAAAGGGTTTAACTTTACTCGAAGCCTCCCGTAAGGCCGGGGTTTATGTAAATTCAATCTGTGGGGGAGATGGAATTTGTGGTAAATGCAGACTGATAGTCAGAAAGGGAGAAGTTAGGACGAAACCCACCACTCTTCTGTCAAGAGAAGATATAAAAAAAGGATATGTTCTTGCCTGTCAGACAGAACTGGTGGCGGATGTGGAAGTTGAGGTTCCTGCTGAGTCAAGAGTAGAAGGCAAGATTCTTATAGACAAGGATGCTCAGAGATTTAGAGCTCTTTATGCTCCTTTAAAAAAGAAGATATTTTTCAAGTATGACCCTCTTGTTCAGAAACTTTATTTGAAGCTTTCCCCTCCCTCACTTCAAGATAATATCTCTGACCATTTGCGTCTTTATCGCTATATCCGTCGCCACAGAGATGTTCCCATAATGCAAACCGGTCTTAAGATAATCAGGGCACTTCCTCGCATTTTAAGAGAGGCAAACTGGAAAGTTACCGCTACCTTAGGAATTAGGGGAAGAACTACAGAGGTTATTCAGGTGGAAGAAGGCGATACTACGGATAGAAATTTTGCCATAGCGGTTGATATAGGGACATCTACAGTAGTGGCTCATCTTGTAAACCTGAATACCTCGGAAACTATGGATGCAGAGGCTACCTATAATTCTCAGATGGTGTATGGAGAGGAGGTAACAAGAAGAATAATATATGCTGAGCATAAAGGTACAGATAGACTCAGGGAAGTAATTGTGGAGGATATCAATAATTTAATTTCAACGCTAATTTCGCGAAACAATATCCGTCTGTATGATATTATGGCCATTATTTGTGCTGGCAATACTGCCATGATTCACTTTCTTTTAGGTCTTGATCCTTTCAGGCTTAGAAAAGAACCCTATATTCCAGTCTGTACTTCTCCTCCTCCTGTAAGGGCAGCAGAGGTGGGAGTGAGGATAAACCCCCGGGGACTTTTATATACCCTACCAAGCATAGCCAGCTGGGTTGGCGCTGATATAACTGCGGGGATACTTGCTACCGGAATTTATCAGATGGATAAGCTGTGCATGCTTATAGATGTGGGGACCAATGGAGAAATTGTTATCGGAAATAAGGATTGGATGGTTTGCTGCTCTGCATCAGCTGGGCCTGCATTTGAGGGAAGCGGGGTTAGAGACGGAATGAGAGCAGGTGAAGGGGCTATAGAAAGAGTTGAGATTACCGAAGAGGGAAAGATCAGGTATACTACTATCGGGGATACAAAACCCCGGGGTATCTGTGGTTCAGGATTGATTGATATCATGGCTGAGCTTTTTAAAGCCGGGTTTATTGATAGATCCGGCCGTCTTCAGCCCGGGGTTAATGGTAGAGTCAGAAACAGAGGTGGGGAGCTTGAGTTTCTCCTGGTTCCAGCCTCCCAGACTGATAGGGGTGATGATATAGTTATAACTCAACCTGATATAGAAAATCTTTTAAGGGCAAAAGCTGCCATTTTTGCTGGAGTTAATATCCTGACCGGATCTTTAAACATAGAATTTTCTGATATTGACAGGATATATCTCGCTGGTGGATTTGGCAACTATCTGGATAAGGAAAACGCTATCGTTCTGGGGCTTATACCCGATATAGAAAGAGAGAAAATACAGTTTGTGGGCAATACCTCCATTCTGGGAGCCAAAATGGCTCTTCTGTCTAAGGATGCTCTGGATGTAACTTACCAGATAGCTAAAAAAATAACCTACTATGATTTAATCACTCATCCAGGTTATATGGATGAGTTTATGTCAGCTAAGTTCCTTCCCCATACAGATATGCGAAAGTTCCCTTCGGTGCAAAAAAAATTAAAAGAGGCTATCTAATGGCATTTACTATTGCTGTTGCCGGTAAAGGAGGTACAGGAAAAACAACTCTTGCAGCTCTCATCATTTTTGAACTTTTAGGTCGAAATTTAAAACCCATTCTTGCTGTTGATGCGGACCCCAATGTTAATCTTAACGTTCTTTTAGGTATTGATACACCTCGGGCAGTAGGTAGTTTACGAGAGGAGACTCTTAAAAAGATAAAAAATATGGACTTTCCACAGGGAATGTCCAAATCTATGTATATAGAATACAGACTCCAGGAATGTCTGGCTGAGAGAGAAGGAATTGACCTTCTGGTTATGGGAAGACCGGAAGGACCTGGTTGTTACTGTTTTGCCAATGATGTTCTGCGTAAATTTATAGATACACTTACCCCTAATTACCGTTATGTAGTGATAGATAGTGAGGCGGGAATGGAACACCTTTCCAGAAGAACTACTCAAAATGTGGATGTTCTTTTTATTGTAAGTGATGAAAATCCTGTAAGTTTAAGGTCGGCTATGCGGATAAATAATCTGGTTGATGAATTGGAACTGAAGATTAGCAAAAGATACCTTGTTTTAAACAATGTTAACAGTGATCTTTCTGATCGAGCAAAAGAGGAGATAAAAAAAAGCAACCTGCAGATCGGAGGGGTAATTCCAAAAGATGGTGGTATTTTTTCCCTTGCTCTGGAGGAAAAGCCTCTTAGCCAGCTTTCTCCAGAGTCTCCGGCACACGCTGCTGTTGAGAAATTGTTGAGGACAGCAGGAATAATTAGCTAAACCTGGTTTGAAGGTTAGCTGGTTCTTGGTTGTTTTATTCGTTTACTTCGTTGAGAGCGAGAGAAGCGATGCAACGACCAACAGACACGCCAGAGAACCAGATAAACGAAACAAACTAAAATGAACGAGATAAAAAGGAGGAAGACATGCAGATTCCTGATGTGAAACAAAAGTGGCCTAATCCTATTAATACCGTTACTATTGGTGCTACCAAAGAAGAAGGGGGAACCAGAACCTGTACTGTTACTGTAGGAGGAGCAACCACCCTGCCTTATCTACATTTTGAGGGAGAGATTCCCAATCCACCTGTTATTGCTATGGAAGTTTGGGATATTGCTCCTTCTGATTGGCATGAAGAGCTGGGAAAGAATTTTTCTGATGTATGGGATAATCCAGGTAAGTGGGCAAAAAAGTGTGTGGATGAATTTGGGGCGGATTTAATATGTCTTAGACTGCAGGGATGTGATCCAGAAGAAGAAAATAAAGGTTCAGAGGAAGCTGCACAGGCAGTAAAAGAAGTTTTAAAGGCAGTAGGGGTTCCTCTTATTATCTGGGGTTGTGGAAATAAAGAAAAAGATAATGAAATATTTCCCGCCTGTTCTCAGGCAGCTGCTGGAGAAAGATGCCTTCTGGGTACAATAACCGAGGATAACTACAAAACCCTGGTTGCTCTGTGTCAGGCAGACAAGCATAAGGTAATTGCTGAGTCTCCTGTTGATATAAACATAGCAAAACAGGTAAATATCCTTGCAACCGATGCTGGTCTTTCTGAAGAAGATATTGTAATCTATCCTACAACTGGTGCTCTTGGATATGGAATTGAGTATGTTTACTCAATTATGGAAAGAGGACGTATAGCTGGTTTAGGAGGGGACAAAATGTGGGCAATGCCTATTCTTGGTGATATAGGGAAGGAGGTATGGAAAGTTAAAGAGGCGGTAGCTACCAAAGAGGAAATCCCCGAATGGGGAGATCATACACAGAGAGGTCCTTTATGGGAATTTATTACCGCTGTTGTTTACCTCCAGGCAGGAGCAGATATCCTGATTATGCGCCATCCTAAAGCAGTTAAGGAAACTAAAAAATACATTAACAGTTTAATTGGTTAGTTCTTGGCTAATAGTTACTGGACCAACCAGATCAACGAAACAAACAAGATAAACCAGATTAACGGAATTGTGAAAAAAGGGGGTTAAGATGATTTT
>QMQA01000013.1 GCA_003648845.1 Candidatus Aerophobota bacterium | reverse complement strand
GAAAAACAGTAAGTGAGCAGGAGTTTTTCTATATGCTGGATGAGTACTACAGGATAAGAGGCTGGGATAAAGAGGGCAGCCCTGAGAAAATTCCCGAGTTCCTGGGGTAAGGGGAGAAAAAATCCAGTTTTGGAAAAAACTTATAGTCCATGTTTGCCACTTGATTCCGAAAAACCGCATAAGTAGAGGTATTCTTTTGGCTTTCAGAATAGTAACTATTTTAACAAAACTCTTTTGTTCCCTGTAGAGCATCCTCTTGCAATGCTCTCCAAGACCACCTTGTCCTGATTAGTTGACATAAAGGGGAAGGGTAGTAATACAGGAAAAGCGGGTTAGGGAGAAGGTGGGATAGATATTGTGGGGAGTTTTTGGATGATGAGATTATCAAAAGAGCCTGGTGGAGCTTATCAAAAAGAACATTTTTATTCCCCTCATCACGAGGTTTTTTGCGCATGATTGGTTTTATGTTAATCTTCTTTGGATTATTCATCATAATAGCTGTACTAATTTTTCTTTATAATAGCTGTACTAATTTTTCTTTTGCTGGACTTTGTTATAAATTGGTTTGGAGAAGACCTTTTTAAAAGATCAACCGATTTTACAATTTTTCCCTTTATATCCACTTTCTCACAAAAGACTTTATGGGATGTGATGCTTTTACCATAATCAGTGGTTTCTCATATTGCCGGGCGAACTCCTCGGGAAGCTTTCCCATAACTGCCTGCTGAAACAGCCCTTCTCTGCTTGCACCTATAACCACCAGATCGTACTGTCTGGCCTCATCAAGAAGAGTCTTTAAAAGGTTCGATGATGCGACGGATTTGGGTTTAAACAATGAGCTATCTACTTTGAGCAAGGGTAAGTTTCTCCTGAGGAAAGCTTCAACATCAACACCGGTTTTTCCCGGCAGGGAGACATGGAAAACAGTTACCTGACCTGCTTCCTTCTCAACGAATATTGAAGCTGTTTCAAGAGCAAACATACTGTTAGGGCCTCCGGCAAAAGGAACAAGAACCCGCCTGTATCTTTGTTGACGACAGTTTTTTAAAATCGCCACGTTACAGGTTGTTCGTTTTAAAACAGGATCTATTGTACTTCCCAGAGCAAAACCTCTTCGCCTGTAACCTTCCCATCCCATAACCAAAAGGTCAGCTTTTCGCTCAGAAGCTGTAGAAACAATTCCTCTTGAAATGCTGCGACAGTAACGAATGGTACTTCCAAAGCGAAAATTAGCTGAAAGATAAAGCATGGCCTCCCCAATAGCCTCCTCACCTGTAAGGATATACCTGGGAGCATCCGGGAAAGAGAGCTGGGGTGGGACAGGTACCATATGGACTACTTCCACCTCCGCCTTTTTTGCCTGGCAGAAGCGGTAGCAATGCCAGGCAAGTTGCACGGCGTTGGCAGGATTGGCAACGGCAAGCAAAATTCGATAGCGCCTTTTCTGAGGAATAGGCTCCTCCTCCAGGACCATAACCTCATCCTGCGTTACCACAGTCTTATGCTTGGCATAGGCATGATAAATTATGATGCCTGAAATTATCCAAACTGGTACCACAATCCAGGCTATAAGACTTACATGAATCAACCACAGTGCAAGTAGAACTTGGGTAATAATGGCAGCAACAGGAGCAAAGGGAAAAAGAGGCATGATAAACCCATAGGTCAGCTCATCTCCCATTTGACGCCGAATGCGAATTGCACAGAGGTTTACGAGAAAAAAAAGAAAAAGAAACATCATGCTGGCGCTTGATGCAACATCTATTGTGGGTAAAAAAGCTACCACACTAATTACTATTCCTGCGGTAAAAAGCACAGCAATATAAGGGGTGAGATTTTTTTTCGAGATGCAGGCTAAGATCTCTGGTAGCATTCGATCTCTCCCAAGAGCATAAGAAGCACGCGTAGCAGAGTAAATAGTTGCATTTAATGCTGAAGTAGAGGCAAAAATAACAGCAACAGTTGTTAGAAAACTTCCGAAGGGCAAAAGCTGGGAGATAGCCTGTCCAAACCCTTTACCACCGTACTTTCCAATCCAGATCCAGGCAGGCTCACCCACATCTTTCACTGCCACCACAGACGCAAAAGATAGACCAACATAAGTTAAAACAACCAGGAGAATAGAATAAAGCATAGCTTTGGGAAGATTGCGCCGGGGCTGGATAGTCTCATCTCCAGCCTGGGCTATCACTTCAAATCCCTCAAAAGCAACGTAGGTAAGGCCCATTGTGATGAGGAGTTTGCTCCAGCCATGGGGAAGAAATGGTTCAAAATTTGCCAGGCGCTCCGGGTGAAAAAAAGCAACCACTACTCCAGCGAGGGCAATGAAAGAAAGAGTAATCATCTGGCCCAGCGTAAGCAGAGCACCTGTTGTTCCAGTCTGAGAGGCGCCCCGATAATTAATATACAGGAATAAACCGGCAATCCCCACACCTACCAGTTTCTCAACTACCGGGAGTTGAAAGTCTGCCAGAGGAATAAGACCAAGTTGGGAAAGATAGTGTGTTGTATACATAGCAAAGGTAATTGCATATAGGCTTCCAGCAACAGATGAAGCAAACCATTCCATCCATCCGGTTAAGAAACCCAGGCCGCGGCCAAAAGCAATCCTTGAGAAGTTGTAGGTACCTCCAGCTCTGGGCATAGCCGAGCTCAACTCCGCATAGGACATAGCAGTAAAAAGAGCAATGACTCCGTTTAAACAAAAGGTAAGGACTACTCCACCTGCTCCCGCTATCTTTATGGCATTACCGATTCCAATAAAGACACCGGCGCCAATCATCATCCCCACACCCATCATGGTGATATGAAAAAGCTTAAGTTCGCGAGAAAGTCCAACAGCTATCTCAGATTGTCTGATATTAGCTTCCTTCATTGCCAGTTTCCTCACTTATCTTTTGTGGCTGCTTAGAGCGTTTTGAATGGAGATTTTCAATGATACGTCTGCACCATAAAGTCAAGAAAATGATAGCACCCAATGAGCCTGCTATCACTGCCAGACCGACTATAACATCAGTTTTCACCTTTTCTCTCCATGTCTTATCTATTGCAGGTAAACTGTGCTGGGAATATTGTTCTGGGGCACTTTTGTGTTAACTTTGCTCTTTCAATCAGACCCGGGTCCCTGAGGAATATCCTCATTTCCTCATACCCAAAGAGCCAGGCTTTTTTACTGGCAACTCACATTTTGCTTTACCGCTCCGCCTTTGCCAAATTTAGCCTGGGTTAGTTTTTTATAATAGCTGCCGCTTGTGTAAAGGGCTGCTACTGGATTGTGGCCAAGTACTCTGTCTTTGACTACAAGGACGGTGCAGGGAGCTTGGGAGTATTTTAAAAATAGGGAGTCATGCCCTACGCACAAACCCACAAGAATATTAAAATCTGTTCCCTCTTCATTTAACACCAGGGCTTGAGTTATGGGGCTACACATATTCTCAGGCTGGCCCGGTCTTATCTTTTCCTTCTCTTTTATACCTATCTCTTCTTTGGGAATCCCTCCCACCTTGCATACAACAGATATTACTTCAAATCCCTGTTTTTCCAGGATATTTTGCAGAAGCATAGCTTCCTCACGAAGCCCGTTACAAAAGGCGATACCTAATTTTTTATAATTCATCTTAGCGGCAAATTCACATACCTCCTGCAGCCTGGTTTTTACAGGCTCCGTGTAGGTTTTTTCCTCAAAACTCCTGTTGGCATAACATTCTCCCTCCTGGATAGAAGCCTGTCTGGCAAACTCGCGTATTTGAGGGTCTTTGTATATTTCCAATGCTTGGGAGATGGCCTGGTGCTTATTTAAAGTGGGACAGAAAGAAGGTCCTGTCCCTTCTTCTGTTTGACATATTTTCTTTTTCACCCTGCATTTTGCACACTGAATTAATTCTTTTCCCATGGGAGCTTCTCCTTTCTTTTTGATATGGTTCGAACTTTTTTGTGAAAAGTTTCCAAAAGAGACCTGTTTACCTTTCTGACTCATCACATCTTTATTATTCTTAATACCATTTTTGTCAAGTGAACTTTCTTGGTTGTTAATTAAATTTTAAAACTAAATATAGTAAAATTTTAAAATTTAGCCAGCAGTCGGTCTTATATATTATCAGAGACTCTTTGAGGCTGACCTCCGGAACCGTTTCTCCCGCTAACCTGAGAAAAGTGCGGAATAGATGGGAAAGGAGCAAAATTGAATGAAATAATGTTTTAATGCGACTATTGACTTTAAGAGGAGAATGATATATAAATCAAATACAAAAACCAACAAAAAGAGAAACTTTATTAATAGTTTGCCTGCGGAAGCATTGTTATGTAAAGGTTTCAAAAGTCCTTGCTTAACAAACTTTTGCGCCTGTAGTTCAGCGGATAGAACGTCGGCCTCCGGAGCCGAAGGTCGCAGGTTCAAATCCTGCCAGGCGCACCATTTTTCTTACCTGGATTAGTGATTAATACCTCCGGGAAAGCTGATAAGCGTAAGGTGAGCTGCACTTTATGCAAAAATAAATTTTGCTATTTTTTTGTGTTTTGAGAAAGGAGATACTTTTACCATGAAAGTTGGATTTCCCAACCATCCAAGAAAAAACATAATTCAGGAAATAAAGTGGATCGGTGAAAATGGGTTTGATTTTGTAGATTTATTTCTGGAAGAAGATGAGGCGACTCCAGAGAAAATTAATGTAGAACAGGTCAAATGCCTTTTGCGAGAATATAAGTTAGATGTAGTCGGCCATACTGCCTGGTATCTCCCCATAGGTTCTCCTGTGAAGTCTTTAAGAGAGGCAGCAGTGAAGGAGGCAACAAAATATTTTGAAGTTTTAAAAGAAATTGGAGCAAGGTTTGTTACCATTCATGCCAACTGGCCAGGAGGAATGTTTTCTGCAAAAGAGGGGATAAAATTTCAGGTAGAAACTTTAAGAGTACTTTTAAAACAAGCCAGAAAATATAATCTAAATCTGATGTACGAACCAATGGACAAGCCCGAGGATAACATTAGAAATGTCTCAATGATTTTAGACAAAGTGCCGGAGTTATTCTTACATATAGATATTGGCCATGCTGCCTTATTTGGCAAAAAACCGGAGGAGTTCATCAAAAAATTTCATAATAAATTAAAGCACGTCCATCTGCATGATAATGATAAAAATAGAGACCTGCATCTTCCCCTGGGATGTGGAGATGTGGATTGGGAGAGGGCGGTGAAGATTTTGAAGGAGTATTATGATGGGACTATAACCCTGGAGGTTTTTTCCAGGGATAGGGATTATGTTTTGCTGAGCAGGGAAAAATTAAAAAAGCTGTGGAATAAATTGTAGATGGCTTATAAGGTGCATTATTAAGGAGTATAAAAATGGATGTAGATGATAAGGTATTTAAAGTAGCTGCAGTTCAGATGGTCTCTATCAACAACAAGGAGGTTAATCTTAAAAAAGCAGAGGAGTTTATCATTTATGCTGCCAAAGAGAAAGCCAGGGTTGTTGTTCTACCAGAGATGTTTAATTTTTCAGGTAAACTTAACCAGAAAAGGGAAAATGCAGAACCTATTCCCGGCCCAACCATAAATCGCTTAAAAGATCTGGCAAAAAAGTTTAACATTTATCTTCTTTGTGGCAGCATACTGGAGAAATCCTATGAGAAAGGCAAAAATATCTTCTGCAACACCAGTGTTTTTTTAAATCCTGAGGGGGAAATTATTGCAAAATACAGAAAACTTCACCTTTTTGATGTTACATTACCTGATGGATCCATATTGCGTGAGTCAGAACTCATAACTGCGGGGAATGAGGTTGTTTGTGTAAAAACTTCCCTGGCCTTTTTTGGTCTTAGTATATGTTACGACCTTCGGTTCCCCGAGCTTTATAGAAAATTAGCCAGGGAAGGGGTTCAGGTTGTTTTTATTCCTTCAGCTTTTACCCTTCAAACCGGTAAAGACCATTGGGAGATTCTGGTAAGGGCAAAAGCTGTAGAGAACCAGTTTTATGTAATTGCTCCCAATCAGATTGGGAAAGACACCGAAGGTCACAGGTTCTGGGGAAAAAGTATGGTGGTGGATCCCTGGGGAACAATTCTGACCAAGGCTCCAGAAAAAGAATGTGTAATTTTTGCCGAGGTGGACCTGTCCTATCAACAGGAAGTCAGGAAGAATTTGCCCTCCCTCTCTCATATAAGAAAAGATATTTTTAACTTTTAGTTTTGTTAAAGGAGCACAATAAAATTATAAAAGGAGATCTGGAAAATGAGACCAAGGACTAAATTTTCTATAATTTATATTATTTTTGTATTTTTCATGATGATACTTATCCAGATTTTTATCATCCAGCTAATCTTTCCATCTGTTAAGACAGAACAAATTCCCTACAGCACTTTTAAACAGCTTGTAAGGGAGGAAAGGATAAAAAGTGTAATAATTGGTGAAAATATTATTAAAGCTTTTCCCAAAGGTGAAGAAAAGATTAAACTGTTTATAACAACACCAGTAGATGATCCGGAACTAATCAAAGAGCTGGATAAATATAAGGTTGAGTATACGGGGGTATACGAGAGCCCCTGGGCAAAAGAAGTTTTCTCCTGGGTTTTGCCTCTCGTTCTGTTTTTCTTTATATGGGCTTTTCTCTTCAGGAAAATAGGGCCTGGGACAGGAGTTATGACTTTCGGTAAAAGTGGAGCAAAGCTCTATGCTGAGACTGATGTGAAGGTCACTTTTGAAGACGTAGCAGGAGTTGATGAGGCCAAAGAAGAACTTAAAGAGATTGTTGAGTTTTTAAAAGCTCCACAAAGATTTCAACAATTAGGAGGAAAGCTTCCCAAGGGAGTGCTTCTGGTTGGTCCACCTGGGACAGGAAAGACTCTCCTGGCAAGAGCTGTGGCTGGAGAGGCAAAAGTTCCTTTCTTTTACATAAGTGGGTCCTCTTTTGTGGAAATGTTTGTTGGAGTAGGAGCAGCAAGGGTAAGAGATTTATTTACCCAGGCGATGGAAAAAGCTCCCTGTATTGTTTTTATTGATGAGCTGGATGCTGTTGGGAAAGCAAGAGGTTTAGGTCCCTCAATTAATGATGAACGGGAACAGACTTTGAATCAACTTCTTGTGGAGATGGACGGTTTTGATACAAAGAGGGGTGTTATAATCATGGCTGCTACAAACAGGCCCGAGATTTTAGACCCGGCCCTTTTGAGACCGGGACGTTTTGATAGACAGATTCTTGTTGACAGACCGGATATTAAGGGGAGGGAGGAAATTCTGAAAGTTCATACAAAAAAAGTAAAACTGGGCAAGGATGTTGACCTGAAGGTAATTGCTGGAAGAACTGCTGGCTTTGTGGGGGCAGATCTTGCGAATGTAGTTAATGAGGCTGCCCTTCTTGCAGCAAGAAAGGGCAAACAAGAGGTTGGGATGGAAGAGTTTGAAGAAGCTATTGACAGGATTTTAGCAGGACTGGAGAAGAAAAACAGGATAATAAATAAAAAAGAAAGAGAAATTGTAGCCTGTCATGAGTCAGGTCATGCTATAGTGGCAGAGAGTTTACCAACTGCTGAACGAGTCCATCGGGTTTCCATCATCCCCAGAGGTATCAGTGCTCTGGGTTACACTCTACAGCTTCCAACAGAAGATCGATATTTGATGACCAAAGGAGAGCTAATTGAGAAATTGTGTGTTCTTCTGGGGGGAAGAGCAGCCGAAGAGATAGTCTTTAAAGAGATTTCAACCGGTGCCCAGAATGACCTTCAAAGGGCAACTGATATTGCTCGTAAAATGGTGGTTAATTATGGAATGAGTGAGACACTTGGCCCTATAACTTTTGGAAGGGGAGGGGATTTAACTTTTTTAAAAACAGATGGTCTTATGAACAGGAGCGAATACAGTGAAAAAACAGCCATAGAGATAGATGAGGAAGTGAAAAGAATAATTAATCAGGCTTATCAAAAGGCTAAAGATATACTTGAGAGAAAAAAAGATAAGCTGCATAAACTATCTTCTCTGCTGTTGAAAAAAGAAGTTTTGGAGGGTGATGAGCTCAGGAAAGTCCTGAAATAGAGTAGCGTATGAAGGAGAACGGGGTGGTTGACATACTTGCAAAAAGTTGATATTGTTGAAAAAGAATCCTTGGTATATTTAGATATTTAGAATGATAGACTCCAAGTCCAGTTAGGCTCAAAGGTTACCTCCAGTTACTCCGGGCGAAAAAAGTTTTAAGTAAGCTGAAGTCCACCGGGCGCAAAAACAGCTCCCCCCTCATAGTTGCTTTAGCATGGGAGAGAAGGTACCTTCTTTTTTTTGCTATTTTTGATAGGGCTGTCTCATATTAGATGTGGTAACATCCGGAGGGGGTCTTCAAAATAATCATGATAGTAGGAGTGATAATTGCACCTGTTTTTCAGTTGGTTAAGATTAAGCCCGGGAGGATAATTGAAGATATACCGGGAGTGGCTGTGGTACTGGCAAGTTTTGTTGGTGTTTTGAGATTAATTTTTTAAAAAGGGGGTGATTAAATGGGTATTTATTTGATGTTTACAACCTTAACCAGCGAGGGAAGAAAAACTCTGAAAGAAAAACCGGAAAGAATAAAAGAAGTTAATCAAGAAGTGGAGAAAATGGGGGTTAAAATACTGCAGCAATATGCTGTCCTGGGTCCTTATGATTTTGTGAATGTTCTGGATGCTCCGGATGATAAGGTTATCTCCAAAGTGGCAGTTGAACTGGGCTCCAGAGGAACTGTTCAGACTATGACTTTAGCTGCTGTGCCCATTGATGAGTTCATCCAGGCCTTGAAAGAGTAACCTTTTACTGTTTCTGGCACCAGGAGGAAAAAGAGCATTGCCTGCACTTTTTCTTTCGACACCAGTTTTTTTCTAATCTAAGAAGGGCTGTTTCAAAGTGGGGAAAATCTTTGCCTTTCAGGTTGGATTTATTCCATGCAGATTTTAAATCGCGCAGAACCTGCTTACCACTATTTTCCTTTGTAAATCCTAACCTCCTGGCAGAATCTATTGTTAAAGTTGTAGGGAGTGGATCCGCTTTTTCCCATATACCTCTTAGCTCCCTCAGGAAAATGGCTACTGTAACCTGACCAATTCCTTTACCAAGATTCATTAACTTTTTCTCAAGGTCATGTGCATTCTCTGCTTTTAAATGCAGGATATTTAAATCACCCCTGTATTGTTTAAGAAGGTTTCTTGCAACCTCCAGAAGTTTAGTAGCTGTTTTAAAATCGTATCTGATGTATCCTCCTTCGTCCAAAACTGTTACAAGATGATCCCAGCCTGTCTCCACGATTTTCTCAGGTGATAAAATGTTTCTTTTTTCAAATTCTTTATATGTTCTTATAGCAATGAGTTCAGATATCCTTGCTCCAAACAAAATGGAGGCCAGAAACCATTTAAATATTTCATGACTCCTGCAGGATGCAAGGTTTATACCCAACAAGCTGGAGTAAAGTTTGCCAAGTTCTTGTACCAGTAAATTAATTAATTTTGTCTTTTCCATTTTATCCTGGAGCAAACTCCTTGCCAGTCTTTAAAAAATACAGTTGACTTTATTGTCTTGTTTTGGATTACGTTCTACAATTGAATAATACTCAAAAACTGCACAGATTGCAAGCATCTTGGGCTAAAGAATCTTTTGAGAGTGGTGTAGCTTTCTGCCAAAGAGTGACTTTAATGTAAAAAGTCAGGACAAATAAAATTGGATAATCTAAAAGTTAGAAAAGCTTTACTTCAGGAAAAGGTTAACGAAAAAGTGAAATGTTTAACCTGCGAGAGAAAGTGTCAGGTTGCAGAAGGTGAGTTAGGATTTTGTAAGACCCGGAAAAACATTAAAGGAAAACTCTACACCCTGGTCTATGGAGATATTTCCTCTTTAAGTGTTAATCCAATTGAGAAAAAACCCTTCTTCCACTTTTGGCCGGGAAGTTTGGCCTTGACAGTTGGAAGCTGGTCCTGTAATTTTACCTGCCCCTGGTGTCAAAATAATAGTATCAGTAAAAGGCCTGAGGAGGTTGGAAAGGGTCAGTGGATAAGTCCACGGGATTTCATCCATTTAATGAAAAAATATAACTGTCAGGGAACAAGCATCTCTTTTAATGAACCCACTTTGCTTTTTGAATATTCCCTTGATGTATTTGCTATGGCTAAGAAAGAAGGTTATTATAATACTTTTGTCACCAACGGATATATGACTGAGCAGGCTCTGAGAATCTTGATAGAAGAGGGATTAGATGCGATGAATATTGATGTTAAAGGTGGCAGGGAAAAAGTTGCTAAATATTGCGGGGCAGACATTGAAAAAATCTGGCGAAATGCAAAATTGGCAAAGGAAAATAAAGTTTGGCTGGAGCTAACTACTCTGGTTATCCCGGGAGTCAGTGATGATGAGGAATGTTTAAGAGATATCGCCAGAAGAATCAAAAATGAACTGGGCGAAGATACTCCCTGGCATGTCACTGCCTATTATCCGGCTTACAAATTTGCCTCAGAATTATATGTCCCTGCAACCTCTGCAAGAGTTCTGGAAAAGGCAAGAGAAATTGGCAGGGAAGAGGGATTGAATTACGTTTACCTTGGTAATTTCCCTGGCCATCCTTTTGAAAATACCTATTGTCCATCTTGCGGTCAGCTTCTCATTGAAAGATACGGATTTGGGATATCTAAATACAGGTTATCACCGGATAAGAGATGTCCGGATTGCCAGAAAAAGATTCCGGTTGTGGGCAATTTTTCCTTTGACAGGGAGGCTTAATCCTGGTATACTGGGCCATACTCGCCAGGGGAGGGAGTTTACCCATTGCCCTTAAAGCTAAAGAGAGAAAAATAAAATGAGGGAAACATAATTAGACTCAGGCGCCAGGAGAGTTTGGTAGAATGGTGTATAAATGTGAGGTTTACAATATCTATGATTGCTAAGGATACAGGTGAGATTCTTGTTTATGAGTTTATGAGACTGGAGTGAGGCTAAAAAGAGCAGTTGGAGTAAAAGTAAAGACAGGGGGGATTTTAGATTATGAGGAGGTGATGAAGAAGTATCAATTAGAAAAGGAAGCTTTGTGTTAGGTTTACAAGCTGGGAGCCGGGAGTTTACAATGGGCAAAGGGGATAACTCACCAATAAAGCACAAAGGAGGTAATAGATGGAATTAAAAACAGGAGATATCGTCAGGGTGACGTCCATTAGGGGTCCTTATATGCTTGTTGATCATGTTACTGAGGGCGAAGACAAAAAAGTTGTGTGCAGATGGTACTCTGAAAAAGACGATATGTTCAGGTCTGAAACTTTCCGTGCGGAACTTCTGGAAAAAGTGAGATAAAGCTACTCAGAAAAACCTGAAGGAGAAGAACCGTATAAAAAGATAAAATTCCTGGAATAATTGATCTTGATTTATGCACAGGTGATCCTGACTTTGTTTTTGAGACAGCCTGAGGGAAGGGAGGGGTAGTTTTTTATCCTGTCTCCAGGGGGGCAAAAATTTTGTGGTTTGCCTTGCAATGCATTTTTCAACATTCTTTCCGATACTGTCTGGAAGGAATAAAAGTTTTGAGCGAAGAACCTGAAGAAAAAAAGATGTTTATGATACAACAACAAAAGGTGCCCGGGTATAAATAGTAAGAGGTCTCGATTTGCTTTCTTGACAGGGACTTTAGGTCTGGTATACTGGGTTACCTGCGAGAGAAAAGGGAGTATGTCTTGCTGGCCAGGGTAGATACATTTTCTCTTTTAGGGATAGAGGCTTATCCTGTACAAGTAGAAGTTGATATCTCTGCCGGT
>QMQA01000012.1 GCA_003648845.1 Candidatus Aerophobota bacterium | reverse complement strand
TATATTGTCCAGGCTGTACAGAGAACTAATTGTTATTCTGGACTTTGGGTCACAGTATAATCAACTTATCCTAAGAAGAGTGAGAGAGATGAGGGTTTACTGTGAACTTCTTCCCTGCAATACCCCTCTTTCTCGCCTCAAACAGTTAAAACCTAAAGGAGTTATCCTTTCAGGAGGACCGGCCAGTGTGATTGAAGATGGTGCTCCCCAGCCTCCTTCTGGAATCTTCCAGATGGGCATCCCTCTGCTTGGTATCTGCTACGGAATGCAAGTTATGGTTCACCTTCTGGGAGGAAAAGTAGCTCCAGCCAGGAAAAGGGAATACGGAGCAAGCCAGCTTCTGGTAGATAAAGAGGATGAGCTTTTTTATAAGTTGCCCCGAAAGCTTCTTGTATGGATGAGTCATACGGATAGAGTAGTTAAAATTCCCCCTGGATTTGAGGCTATAGCCCATACGAGAAACTGTCCCTATGCTGTCATAAGGAACAAAAGTGGAAAGTTTTATGGAGTTCAGTTTCATCCTGAAGTTGCACATACCCCTCAGGGAAAAGATATAATCCAGAATTTCCTTTTCCGCATCTGTGGTTGCTCGGGGAACTGGACCATGAGTTCTTTTATAAATCACTCGGTAAACTCTATTAAAAAAAGGGTGGGCAAAGGTAAAGTGATCTGTGCCCTCTCAGGTGGAGTTGATTCCTCAGTAACAGCCATGCTGGTTAACAAAGCTATAGGTAAAAATCTTACATGCATTTTTGTCAATAATGGTCTTCTGCGGGAAGGAGAAGCTGAGGAAGTTTTGAGTACCTTCAAGGATCACTTCCATCTAAACATCCGGTACGTAAATGCTGAAAAAAGATTCCTCCAAAGATTAAAAGGGATAAAGGAGCCGGAGAAAAAAAGAAAAGTTATCGGAGAGGAGTTCATCCACATTTTCACCGAGGAGGCTAAAAAGCTGGGAAAGATAGATTTCCTGGCTCAGGGAACTTTATATCCTGATGTAATTGAGTCCCGTTCAGCCAAAGGAGGACCATCTGCTACCATAAAATCTCACCACAATGTAGGGGGACTACCCTCTTCAATGAAGCTCAAGCTTATTGAACCTCTTAAAGACTTATTCAAAGATGAGGTTAGAATGGTAGGAAGAGAACTGGGTCTTCCTGAAAGAATAGTAAATCGCCAGCCTTTTCCTGGACCCGGTCTTGCTATAAGGATTCTGGGTGAGGTTACCTCACGTCGCTTAAACATTTTACGTCAGGCTGACAGAGTTGTTCAGGAAGAAATGGAAAAATATGAGGGTATAACCCGGATCTGGCAGTCTTTTGCTGTGCTTTTACCCGTAAGAAGCGTGGGAGTAATGGGAGATGTCCGGACATACGAGTATACAATTGCCCTTAGAGCAGTTATCAGCCAGGATGGTATGACAGCAGACTGGGCAAGACTTCCCTATGAACTTCTTGATAATATCTCCCGCCGAATAGTTAACGAGGTAAAGGGAGTGAACAGAGTAGTTTATGATATAAGCTCAAAACCTCCAAGCACTATAGAGTGGGAGTAATTTCGTTAGGGCGTTCGACGTTCAATGTTCGAGGTTCAAGGTTCGACGTTCGAGGTTAATAGGTAGTAGATAGGTGGATGTGTTTATGGGTAAAAAAGGTGGGAGAATTTTACGAGGTGAAAAGGTGATCAGGGTAAAAATATATATCAATCTTAAAGAAGGAGTAGCTGATCCTCAGGGAGCAACCATAAAACATGCCCTTGATTCTCTTGGTTATAAGGGAGTGAGTAGAGTAAGGACAGGCAAATATCTCCAGATAGAGCTTGGTATCGAAGATAGAGAAAAGGTCAAAAAGGAAATTGAAGATATGTGCAGGAAAATTCTCGTAAATCCCGTTATCGAAAATTATGAGTATGAAATTGAGGAGGTCAAATGAAGTTTGGAGTGGTTGTTTTTCCGGGATCTAACTGTGATTATGACTGCTGGTGGGCAATAAAGCAGGCTACAGGAGAAAAGGTTGATTTTATCTGGCATAAAAAGAAAGACCTTTCAGGATACGATTGTATTGTGCTTCCCGGGGGATTCTCTTATGGAGATTACCTTCGTACCGGAGCTATTGCTCGTTTTAGCCCGATTATGGAAGAAGTTGAAAAATTTGCCCGTCAGGGAGGTTTTGTCATAGGAATATGCAACGGTTTCCAAATCCTCCTGGAAGCAGGTCTTTTGCCAGGAGCAATGAGAAAAAACAAGAACCTTCTTTTTATATGCAGATATATTTATGTTCGAGTGGAAAACCCTGATACGCCTTTTACCAACCTTTGCAGAAAAGGGCAGGTTCTGCGTATACCGATTGCTCATTTTGAGGGAAACTACTATGTTGATAGCAATACTCTTTCAAGACTGAAGAAAAACAACCAGATTGTTTTCAGGTACTGCAACAGGAAAGGAGAGATCACCGATGAGGCTAACCCTAATGGCTCCTTAGATGCTATTGCCGGGATATGTAATGAAAAAGGGAATGTGCTGGGAATGATGCCTCATCCAGAAAGATGTGCAGAGTCTATACTGGGTTCCGAGGACGGAAAACTTATCTTCAAATCCATAGTAAAAAAAACAGGAAAACAAGGAAAAAGATAAATTAAAAAAGTAGCCTGTCCCCTTTTTATAAAATGGAAGAAGAAGAATATAAAAGGATAAAGGAAATCCTGGGAAGAGAGCCCAATTTTACAGAACTGGGCATTTTCTCTGTAATGTGGAGTGAGCACTGTAGCTATAAAAGCTCAAAGCCGGTGCTGAAGAAATTCCCCACCAAAGGTAAAAATATTCTTGTACAGGCAGGAGAGGAAAATGCCGGAGTGGTTGATATAGGGGACGGTTTCGCTGCAGTTTTTAAAATAGAATCCCACAACCATCCATCGGCAATAGAGCCTTATCAAGGAGCAGCCACAGGAGTGGGAGGAATTATAAGGGACATATTCACCATGGGAGCCCGTCCCATTGCCCTTATGGATTCTTTAAGGTTTGGCCCTTTGAGCGATCCCAGATCAAGATACCTTTTAAAAGGGGTAGTAGGGGGAATAGCATTTTACGGAAACTGCATTGGTGTTCCCACTGTAGGAGGAGAAACTTTTTTTGATGAATCTTACAGGGCAAATCCTCTTGTTAATGTTCTTTGTCTGGGAATAGCTAAAAAGAACAAAATTGTTAAAGCACGTGCAAAAGGAGAGGGAAATACCGTCTTTTATGTAGGTTCATCTACAGGAAGAGATGGATTGGGGGGTGCGAGTTTTGCCTCCAGAGAACTCACAGAAAGCTCCTACAAAGATAGACCCTCCGTTCAAATAGGGGACCCTTTCATGGAAAAACTACTCCTTGAGGCAACGCTGGAACTTATAGAAAGAGGAGTGGTGGTGGGGATGCAGGATATGGGAGCAGCAGGACTTACATCCTCTACTGTGGAGACAGCTTCCCGCGGAGACTCAGGTGTAGAAATAGATATATCTCTTGTCCCAAGAAGAGAAAAAGGAATGACTCCCTACGAGGTAATGCTCTCTGAGTCTCAGGAGAGAATGCTCGTTATAGTAAAAAAAGGCAAAGAAAAAGAGGCTGAAAAAATCTTCCAAAAGTGGGACCTGCATGCTGTCCCCATCGGCAGGGTTACCTCTGATGGCATCTTTAAAGTAAAAGATGGGGAAAAATTTGTGGCAGAGATTCCGGTTAAAGCTTTAACAAGTGATGCTCCTGTTTATCTGAGAGAAAAAATAAGACCCAGATACCTGGATGAGGTAAAAAAACTTGATTTATCAACTTTGTCCTTACCAGAAGATTTAAACCATGTATTTATCGAAATGTTATCATCTCCTAATATTGCCAGCAAAAGCTGGGTCTTTGAACAGTACGACCATATGGTTGGAACAAATACTGCCCTTTTGCCAGGCTCAGATAGTGCTGTGGTCAGAATAAAGGGGACAAAGAAGGCTTTAGCTTTAAGCTGCGATGGAAATGGACGTTACTGTTATCTTGACCCTTATAAAGGAGGAAAAATTGCCGTTGCTGAAGCTGCCCGCAATGTCGTCTGTGTTGGAGGACAACCTCTGGCTATCACCAACTGCCTTAACTTTGGAACACCTACCGATCCCGAGATTTTCTGGCAGTTTACCCAGTGTGTGGAGGGAATGGCTGAGGCCTGCAGAGAACTGGGAACCCCTGTAACTGGAGGAAATGTCAGCTTTTACAATGAGAATCCCCGGGGAGTGATAGACCCAACCCCTGTGGTAGGAATGCTGGGCTTAATTGAGGATGTGAATTTTCTCTGCACCCCCTGGTTTAAACAAAAAGGAGATCTAATTCTCCTTCTGGGTGAAGGAGAACTCAGCTTGGGTGGAAGTGAATATCTTTACCACATCCATAAGTTAAAAAAAGGAGACCCACCCGGATTAGATCTTACCAAGGAAAAAGCTGTGCAGAGAATCTGCCTTGAGTTTATTAGAAAGAGACTTATCAATTCGGCTCATGATATATCTGAGGGAGGTTTAGCTATAGCTCTTGCTGAATGTTGCATTTTAAACCAGGAGGAGCTAAAAGGAGCATGTGTAGATTTAAAACAGGTAAAAGATGAAAGAGAGGACCTTTTGCTATTTGGTGAAGTCCAATCTCAGATACTTATCTCCTGTCCTGCCCAAAATCTTCCCCTTCTTGAAAAAATAGCCAGTGAGGGTAAGGTTGCACTTAAGTTATTAGGTAAGGTAGGAGGAGAAAATCTTATCATTAAAAAAGAGGGGGAGATATTAGTTTCCCAGAGTATTGAAAGAATTTATAAAAGCTGGAAAAGTACCCTACCCCGGCAACTGGAAATATAATCATTGCTTTAAAAAATTCTAACAGCTAAATGAAACCCAAACTGAATGTTTGAGATTTGAATTTGTTCAAGATTTAGAATTTAATATTTTTCTTTTTTTGTCTGTGCAGTTTTTTAATAAAAATTTCAATAATTATCCCTGCTCCTATCACTGCACAGGCCATCAAATAAGGAGCTCTCAAACCCAGGTGTTGAGCAACTATCCCTCCCATCAAAGGTCCTAAAAGAGCTCCTGTTCCCAGTACAGTTTCATGAATTGCAACTCGAGGTCCTCTCTGAAAGATGGTATTAACACTGTGGAAAAGGCTTGAGGAATGAGTCATCCCTATACCTGCTCCTATAAGGACAAAAGCTAAAAAAAACAGGAAAAAAGAACCGCTGCCAAAAATTATTCCAATACCAAAAAGAGCAAAAAGCTGAAAAAGAACAAGAGCATAAATACTATATTGCCAGCGAGAGGCAAGTCCCAGCCCATAGAAAGTAAGAGTCTGAGAAATAAAAAGAGTAGACATCAAAAGGCCCAGAAGGTAAGAAGGCATTCCTAAATTTGTTGCAAGCTTGGGGAAAATATACCTTACAATCCCCAGGGAAAACCACAGTGTAAAATTGGCCACTCGCGAGATATTAAGATAAGAAGATGGTATAGAGTCTTCAGGGTAAAAAGGCTTGCTGGAAGGTGTTGTATTTTTTGCTGAAAAATTTTCTGAGGCAGCTTTCAGAAGAATGAAAAAACCCACCCAACCTGCAAAAAAGGCGAAATAAAAAGGTAGCTTCCGACTAATCCCAAAAAGTACTCCTCCTGCGAGAGGACCTAAAACCATTCCTATACTCCAGGAAGCGTTAAAAAGCCCCATCTTGTGGGCAAGATGTCTCTTTTCCTCCCTCTCAGCAACCCAGGCTTCCATGGTGGGCCAGAACATAGCTGCTCCTACACCTATAAGCAACATCGATAGACAAAGCTGGTAAATACGGGAAGAGAGGCACAAAATTAAAGAGGATAAGATATAAAAAAACAATCCCAGGCCTACAAGATTTTTTCTGGACCAGGTCTCGGATAATTTCCCAAAAAGAAAACATAAAGATATGTAGACAATCCCCGGGAAAAAACCCAGAACTCCCAGCATTAATGGAGAGGCGCCCAGGAATATAGCAAAAAGGGAAACAGCTATTGCGGCGCCCCCCATTATGAAATCTACCAGGAAAGGAAGAAAATATAAGACGAAACTCATCGGCTTTGCATTTTTCTATCATACAATTTTTTTGCCTTTTTCGCAATATGCTCAGCAGTAAGCCCGAATACTTTCATAAGTTCCCACGGTGATCCAGACTCTCCAAATTTGTCCTCTACACCAACCATATCCATAAGCAGGGGAGAGCTGTATTCTTTACCCTGTGCTATTACTCCTGCCACAATGTTTCCAAAACCACCAACCTGGTGCTCTTCTGCCGTTATGATGATGCCTGTTTCCTCTGCTGCTTTTATAATTGCCTCTTTATCTATTGGTTTAACTGTATGGACATTTACAACTCTTGTCTCAATTCCATACTCTTCCTTTAAAATATAAGCTGCCCTCATTGCTTCCGGAACCATAGGTCCACATGCAATTATGGACAAATCTTCGTTTTCTCCCTTATATTCAGAAGAAAGTTTCACCTCAAAAGCCTGGATAAAATCTTCTCTTTCCCCCCTGTACCTTATCACATTGGCCACACCAAATAAGTAGGGTGTATCCTGAGTGGTTACTATGGGAGTTGCCTCTCTTGCATATCTTACCACACAGGGTCCTTCAATAGAAGCTATCGCCCGGGTTGTTTTCTCCACCTCTACTGCATCGCAGGGAACAGCCACATGCATGTTGGGTAGATAGTATGTGTTGGTGATCTCCTCCAGTGCTTGATGAGTTGCTCCATCCGGTCCAACGGATATACCGCCATGGGCATCGGCGATTTTTACATTGAAGTTGTTATAACAAACAGTAGTTCTGAGCTGGTCCCAGTTTCTTCCAGTAACAAAAACTCCATAAGAGCCTATAAAGGCAATTTTCCCTTCCTTGGCCAGGCCCGATGCTACAAGAGCCATGTTAGCCTCAGCTATCCCCACACTGAAGAATCTGTTTTTTCTCTCTGGATGATTCTTATAAAACCTGCTCATTCTTATAGAATCTGTAATATCAGCCCCCAGGGCAACAACTCTTTTGTTATCACCTAATTTTTCTATAGCCCTACCAAAACCATTTCTGGTGGCATCCATTTGTACTTTCATTTTATCAGACAAGTTCCACCAGTAATTTCTGCTAAACTTAGGCATTAAGGATTCTACCTTTTCATCAACTTTTTTTTGATAATCATCGGCAATTTTTAAAAGTCTATCTACTTTTTCTCTGGTAAATCCCGGATCCCCTATATCTTCCAAGGCTTTATCCAGTGACTCTTTTCCTGACCTTCCATCCTTAGGAGCTATGCCGTGGTAACCTACTACATTCTCAGCAAAGGATACACCCTTGCCTTTGACTGTTCTGGCAATTATTACTGTTGGCTTTCCTTTTATTTTTTCTGCCTCATCAAGGGCATTCAGTATTTGCTTCATATCATGGCCATCAATCTCAATAGTGTGCCACCCAAAGACTTTCCATTTGTGAGCAAGAGGTTCCAAACTCATAACTTCCTCTGTAGGACCATCAATCTGCAGACCATTTCTGTCAACAATAGCTGTAAGATTATCCAGTTTATAATGAGCAGCACACATTATAGCCTCCCAGATAGACCCCTCATCAAGCTCCCCATCTCCATTGATGCAGTAGACTCTGTATTTTTTCCCCTCCAATTTAGCATTAAGTGCACACCCTACCGCTACACCCAGACCCTGTCCTAAGGATCCAGCAGAAAGCTCAACTCCCGGGAGCCTTAATCTGTTGGGATGACCTTCAAACCCGGACCAGAGTTTCCTCAACTTTACCACCTCTTCCACTGGAAAATATCCTGCCTCACCCAGAGCTACATAAAGGGCGGGAGCTTTATGACCGGTAGACCAGAAAACTCTATCTCTGTCTTCCCATTCGGGGTTTTTCGGGTCATGCCTTATTTTCTTAAGATACAGAGCCGCAGCAATATCCATAATTGATAAAGTTCCCCCGGTGTGGCCTGAAGAAGCTGCACAAAGGGCAACCATATTATAAGCTCTCATCTCTCTTGCTTTTTCCACCAGCTCCTCAACTGTATAATCCCTTACTACCTTACCCGTCTTTGAATCTATAATTGGCATTTGATAACTCCTTTATATTTTATCTATCTTCTTATATGTTTAATCTAACCCAGGCCTCTCTTAAAACTCTCTTGGCATTGGCAATAACTACCTGCGCAGACTCATCAGCAAGAGGCTTTATCTCAAAACTTACCATAGGTGGGTTATCTTCGTTTAAGAAACCAACCTCAAACAATACCTCCAAAAATTTCACCACCTCCTCTACATCATTTTCCCCTCCCTCAATACCAAAACGGGGATGGGAGTCTCCATAGGCAGGATGTTGTGCATCCTTTAATACGCAGTTGCCAAGATGGGCATGGACCAGATAATCCTTAACAGGCAAAATAGCCTCAGCAGGAGTTTCATTTAAAAGAGGGATATGAGAAAGATCGACCAGCAGACCAAAATTATCAAATTCCCTCCTCACCTCCTCTGCCACCATTCTTGCCTCATCTGCTGGCCCAATAAGGCATCTTTTTTCTACTTCCCGATCGAATATCTCCAGCGTTATCCTGAGATCCCCCCTGGATTTAGCATAGGCGCAAATATCTTTAATAGAAAAGGTAAGGAGCCTCCGAGCATCATCTCGTCTTTCTTCTCCAGGGTCTTTGCCACTCAGGAAAATAAGCTCCTCTGCTCCTATCTCATATGCCTCATCAACTGCTATTTTTATCTGATCAACTGCTTTTTTTCTTTCTTTCTGGCTGAAGGAGTTGAGATCAAGACTTCTGGTTAAAATTTTCGGATGGGCACAATAAGCTACACTCAAATGAGCTGTTTTTAACAGCTTTTTTACCTTCTCTTTTACTCTATCATCTTTAACTTCACAAACCTCAACTGCTGTGAAAAAATCATCTTCAGCTATTTTCTGCAGGGTTTCAAGATAACTGCCTTCTTCTTTTAAAACTTCTGGATAGGCCATGAAGTGAAGAATTCCTACCCTCATGTACCTATACATTGACTCCTGCATTTTTCTCTCCTTCTTTTATTAAAGGAACTGCATAGGGACCTTCTTTCACAAAAGCCATTTCTGGGTCTTTTTTTAGCTTTTGCCTTAACCTTCTCACAGCATAAAATATTGCATTTTGCACCATCTTATCTATTTCTATCTTTTCTCCCTGTACAAACTCATAACCGCTTCTTCCCGGCAATTTTTTCAACTCTTCGCGAGGTATACCGGTTGTGCAGTAGATAAGGTTGTCAAAAAAGGCAATTTTTTTGAAAAACTGGTCCCATTTCTGTACCTGCCACTGATCAGGTATAAACTGCCAGTCTTTGCTTTTGATAAACTCGGTGAATCTACCAGGTCCTTTTTCCTTTAAAACTTCCAGGACTTTCTTATAATCCTCTTTCCCAACGGGTTCTTCATCACTGTTGTGAGCGACCAGAATAACCATTCCACCTTTTTTGATGATAGGACAGGTCCCATAAGCTGCCTTTGCAGCCTGATAGTGATTGACAGCTACTTTTCCTCCCTGAGTTAAAACTATATCATATTCATGGTCACAAAGTATAACCGACGATTCTTTCAGCCTCTTAACTGCTTCAAGATGGGATTTTTCCAGATCACCTGCAAAAACTCCTGTGAGATTACCATCTCCGTTTATAGTAACATTTATACTGAAATCCACTCTTACTTTCCGGGCAACTTTCAAAGCAAACTCATGGCAGGGATTATTTTCCAGAACCAGATTTGTGGAGCAGGGATTATCCATAAACTCAACACCATGGAAAAGATGGGTTGCCTCAAGATTTATAAGTCCAGGACAGATCGCCTTCCTTCCTCCTGATACTCCTGCCATAAAGTGAGGCTCTACAAGACCGGTTACAATATGAATATCCGCCTCCATAAACTCCCTGTTTATCCTCACCTGAGTCCCTTCCACACTGCCTATGGGAAAAAGGTCAGATGATGTTGAGTCGTGGTCTATTATTCTGTACTTTGTGGTTATAGCCTCTCCAAAGGTCTCTTTTTTCCAGGTATCGGAGGTGGGAAGATGTGTACCGGTAGCCACAATAATTTTAACATTTTCATTCCTCACCCCTGCTTTTTTAAGCCTTCTTAAAAGAGGAAAAAGTATCCCTTCCCTGCTATCCGCATTATATGGAACAGGTCTTGTATTATCAGAGACAGCTATAGCAACAACTACTCTGGAGGAGGGTTTTTTGCAGGATGCAATAATATCCTCAAGGGTTGAACTTCCAACAGGATGAGATAAAGCATCCTCTATGTGCTCTCCAGGGTCCTCCAGGGGAGGAACATACCTCATCTTTAATATATCACAATATGGAGGAAGCTTTACAGATAGGCAATCTTTTCCATATCCAAGCTCAACACTCTTCCAGTCTCTGATGTTCATTTTATAATCATAAATCCATCAAGAAGGCATATTTTTTATCCTGGTAAAATCACCGCTTCTTATTGCATCTATTAAAGAGCCCATATAAGTTTCGATATTCTCTTCTGTTTTTTTCACATCAATATTCCCATCTACCCCTCTTGTGATTAAAGATACAGGAGCCTGCTCCAGTTTGCTCCAGAGTTGAGGATTTTTAGCAGCTTTCAGGATTCTTTCCTTGTCTTCATCATCCACACCCACTTCACCAAAGGTAGTGGGGAAGTTTATCCTTTTTAAAAGGTTTATCATGCCCTCTGCAACTACCATACCCAAATCTCTCCCCTCGTATTTTTCCACATCTTTTCTTATGTACCCTGCTTTTTTAAGTATCCCGCCAACCATTCTCAACTGCTCCTTAATCGCGGGAGCAAAAAATACTGTAGCGTATGGATTTACCAGCGCACAGGCTCTTCCATGGGTTAATTTATTTACCACAGAGAAACTGAAAAGATGCCCATAATTGGTTCCTCCAACCATAATAGCGTACCCGCCAAGATCAGTGCCAAGACCTATACAAATTCGTGCATCCTCATCCTGCGGATTATCTATCACCTTCGGGAGATTATTCACAATCAGGCTAATTCCCACCTCTGCTATCTGCATTGCCTTAGTAAAAAAGGGCTTTCCTGTTGCTCCATAGATAACTTCAAGGCAGTGAGAGATACCATCTAAGGCTCCATCTGTTGTAATTGCATAGGGAGCTCCTATTGTTGTCCTGTAGTCAAAAACTGCCCGGGGAGGAACAATAGCCTCATCAATAATTAACTTTTTTTGACCTGTTAGAGGGTCGGTAATATTTGAATATTTGGTGAGGTGAGCTCCGGAGCTTGCAGCAGTTTGAGTTGCTATTACAGAGGGGAGCTTTTTCCCTTCTTTTTTTAATCTCTCCGTCACCAATCCTGCACCAAAATAAGGCTCCACATCATCAGAGTCCAAAGTTGCAAGTACTGAGGCGGCTTTTACAGCATCTATGGTGCTTCCTCCTCCCACAGCTATAATACTCGCAGGTTTTTTCTTGCCTATCTGGTTGGCAATTCTGTAAACATCCTCCCGAGGTGCATTTGGCCTTGCTCCAGCAATGATATCTAAAATAGCAACACCTCTTTTCTCAAGAGAAGATTTAACCTCATCTATAAACGGTTCAATCCATTTCTCCTTTCTCCATCCGGTTACAACAAGCATACAGGATGTACCTTCCTGCCGGGCAAAATCTCCCACGCCCGCCAGGCAGTTGATGCCGAACATGTAATTTTCCTTTTTCCACTCTTTGAGAAGACCTGCAGCTTTTTCTCTGTATCCTTGCGTATCCATCATTTATCTCCTTTTTTATTTCTGAGAAAATCTATATTAGCTACATACTTTGGCTCATTTCCCCGAAGAACATCAAGCACTCCTCTGGCTACTCCGGTAGCCATCCTGACCACACACTCCCTGGTAAGAGCAGCCATATGAGGGGATAAAATAATATTTTCTGCTTTGAGTAAAGGGTTATCCGGTGATGGAGGTTCTTCAGAATAAACATCCGTAGCAGCACCAGCTATCCACTTCTCCTTAAGAGCCTTATACAGAGCCTCCTCGTCCACCACTCCACCTC
>QMQA01000011.1 GCA_003648845.1 Candidatus Aerophobota bacterium | reverse complement strand
GTATATAATAATCTGCTTCCGTATGCTCCGGGAACCACAGCGAAAAGCACAAGATAGGTTATCCAGTTCCAGAATATTGCTTTCAGAGCTTTAAGAACGGGTGGAAGTTCTACCACATCAAAGGCATCTGCTGCGTATGCAAACTTTCTGTTGTTCCAGTATGATACATTTGCCTCTATATAATATCTTCCATACGGCATATCCTCCGGCAAGGTTATGTTTCTCGGTATGGTCTTGGTCTGCTCTACTGCAAGTGTTTCCCTCATTATGGTTACAACCTCATCTGTCTGAAGGTTCCTTATGTTATACCTCACAACTATATCCTCTATCTTTGCCGTCTCTCCCATGTTTATCAGGGTAAGTTCAAATTTGAGGTTTCCTCCTGGTTCTATGGTCTTTGTGAGAACTCTTATCTTCACGTCTAAAAGCGGTTGAGGCATCTTTAGCACGGTTATGGTTACCGGAGTCCTGTGTGTTATGTTCATTCCTTCTATGAATGTTACAATATCTCCGGTATATATACCTGGAGTTGTGGTTGGAAGTGTGAAGAGTTTTATTTTAACTATGCCTACGGAGCGTGGAGGTATGGTTATTTCTGGATTCTCTATTTGCACAAAGTCCCATATCAATCCCTCAACACTGAGTTTGGCTTTGATATCTTTCTTTTGATTGTTCTCGATTTCCATAGAATGAATCTCATATTCTCCCTGTCTTAATCTTACATCTATAAGAGTTGTTTTTACCTTTACTGGTATAGCTGCACCGACACCTGCTCCTGCTGTTCCTGCTCCTGCACCTACACTTACTCCGCCTCCTGCTCCTCCACCTGCTCCTCCTCCACCTCCTCCTGACGGCGGTATTTGTATGGGACAGTCACTTGGACACACAGCATTGGATTCTCCATGCTGGGATTCGCACACGCCGTCTCCACATATGTATTCTGCTAGTGCGTACGCACCCCTGAAGTTTGTAGCGTTTACCTGTATGGTTCCTGTTACAGGGTCAAGTATGCTTTCGAGTTTGGTCCAACCAGATGCGCATCTCGTCATCGGCACCCAATCCTCACAGTAATAGATTCCAAGATTCTCTAGAACAAAGTCTGAGGTTGAGCACACACCTTCCTGATAGCACTCAGTGCAGTTGAGGATGAATATACCCAAACTGAAGTTTAAGGTCTCGTTTATGTAATATGCCTTGAGCACGCTCTTTCCTATCTTTACACCAGGTATCCTTCCAAAGAGTATGGGATTATCTACATCATGCAGTATTTCTGTTCCATAAAGCATAAGCGATTCCTTCCAAGACTCTTCAGATCCCCTGATTCTCATGAACATATCATAAGTTCTTGCATCTATGGTCTCGTTGTAATATCCATTCTCATCTGTGGTAAAGTTATAGAGTTGTGTCTCTGTTCCTGGATAGTAAAGTATGAATGTTACATTGAGTGGTGGTTTGTCTATCCCTTCCTCATCTACCATACGCCCGCTGAAATAGGCTGCAGGGAAGATTTCGAATGTGGTGTTGGTTGAGTTGCAGTTTCCAGAAAGATCGCATGCTGTTACTATTACTGTATATATTCCATTCATATCGGTTTCTGTAAAGTCAAATAGATATCTGTAAATATCTCCAACCCTCTCAATGAATGTCATGTTGCTTTCTAGTGTTGTATTATCAGGCTTTATTATAGCTATGCTTGCATTCTTTACACCTCCGGGGTCCGTGACATTCGCGTAGATTCGGGCAGTTGTGTTTGCGGGAACCCTTGGTGGGACATAGATATCTATCCATGGTGGATACGGGTCTGCATACACTATGGATTTGGGTTCATAATCATACCAGGATATACCAATGGTCTCATATATTGCTGTGACGTTGAGATCGTATCCTGTTCCTATGGGCAAATCAGGAGCTGTGAAGTTGAGAAGCCATAAGCCTTCTTCCTCTGAGTACACAGCGCTTGTGAGGTTTATTGGAATGCTCATGTCTGCATGTGAGAGTGTTAGATTCCAAGAAAGGCCGGAGGTTACCGGAGAGTTTTCATAGGTAACGTTTACCTTCACCTGGATGTTATCGAGCATGCTTACGTTTATCAGTGGTTGTTTTTCTGTTGGGGAGATTATGTCCACAAAGTATGGATGAACCTCTATCTCTACGAATGTTGATCTGGTAGATGGATCCGCAGTTGTATTTATGGTTATTATCTCAGCAGAATAGTTGGTAAGGGTATACACCACAGGGGCTGTGTAAGTAACCTCTATAACAGCGGATTCTCCTATTGCTAAGGAGAGGGTTGTGGTGTTGATATCGAATATGCTGAGGTTTCCTGATTTTGCTATGGCCAGTCTGAGATATGCGTTACCCACATTGGTTATTGTGATGTATCCGAGGGTTCCTTCTGTTCCCTGAATCACCCTCTTTGTGAGCATATCTGGTACCTGTGTCCAAGAGAGGTTTATCGGAACTGTCACATTTATGATTGCTGTATCATATGCTCCTGTTGTTATGTTGGCCTTGATCAGTCCCCAGTATGGACCTGCTGGGAAGTTCAGAGGCACGCTTACATTGATCACGGTATAGTTTACATGTCCTGGAGGTAAGTAGGATATAACAGGAGGTATGAATTCTACAGTGAAGTTTTCGCATACTGTTCCTGAAAGACAGTAGAACCTGATGTTTGTTGCATTATCATTACCTGTGGAGTTTACATAAATCTGTGCTTCATCATATCTTCCTCCTATTATTATCAATGGTCCATCCAGAGGCAGATAATCTCCAACTATATCTATCTGTGGGTTGGAAAGAATAGTGACGCGTATGGATGTAATGTTATACCCTTCTGTTCCATTAAGATTTGTCCAGTTTGCTGTGATGTTTACAAGATACGTTCCTGGGAAAGTTCCTAGTGAAACAAATATGGATGTATGGTTGGACCTGCTGCTCTGCTTTAACAGATTACCGAATGTAAAGTATGTTCTGTTGATCTTCCATCCTTCAGGAGCAGATATGTTAACACTAAGGTTGTATACTCTGGAGTAAAGGGGTATTAGTGTGAAATTGAAGTTGAATTCTTCGCCAGTTCTCATGGTTATGTTCTCGATGGAAACCGAGGTAATGTTTGGTTCTATCAATACAGGTGTTGCTCCAGCTGCGTGTAGGTATATGGGTGATGTGCATGAGGTCAATCCCTTTGTATCATTTGCGCATATCCTAAGAATGTGGATTCCTGAAATATTGGTATTATAGGTGGTATTGTAGTATGGGTTATGATCATCCATGGGCTTTATGAATGGGGTTTCTTGTTTGAATGAATAGTTGAGGTAGAGCACATAGCTTGCATTTATAGGCGTGGAATTTATATCGAATATGGCAAGGTTTATCGATTGATTTCCTGGAAGCGGTAGAGAAACTCCAGACTCAACAGCATCTATGCTGAACGTGCTTCCATTCTGCAATGAATGGTTCTGTGCTATCAAGACCCCGTTTATGCTGAGGTTGAAGTAGAATGTCAGGTTTCCTGTGTTTGTCAAGGTTATGTTGAAGTATTGCATGTAGCCTTCTTGGGAAATGTATTCTGTGTGGTTGAGGCCGGAATCTGCCTGTGAGGCATTGTGGAGGATCTTTGAGACATTCGTGTAATTCACATCTCCGGGTCTCATAACCCCTATCCATGCTGAGCTGACATTGAAGTTGTCTGTAATCATTGCGCTGATGCTTACATTTTCGTATATTATCTCGAATATGAGTGGCGTGACATTTACATTGCTTATATTCGGTGGGAGATCAGTCACGTTCATCCAGAAGTCCGTTATCATTTCCTCTGGGGTTGCGGTATCGTTTCTTATGAATAATTGGACATAATAGAGGCCTTCTGTCTGATCTGGAGGTATGTTATAGGTTACCATAACCTCTCGTGAGGATTGCTTCTCTACAGTGAGATAATTCGGTGTCACTGTCACCAAGCTGGAACCGTTTTCGGTTCTGTATATCCTGAATGCAAGTTTTATGTTTCCTGTATTGCTTAATGTGATGTTTCCTATCACTCCTTCGGTATTGAGCTGTGTGAGTTTGGTTCCAAAGGTTTCTGGAGTCCTTATCCATGAAGTATTGAGGGGTACTGTTATGTTGAGCAAACAGTCATCGAAACCCGCATTGGTTGTCGAGGCTCTTATGTATGTCCAGTAGTCCCTTGGATTCTGACCTGCAGGAACATCTACATACACATCAACCGTGAAATTATAGCCTGCTGCAAGGTATTCCCACAGGATTACTGAAAGATCAACCCTGCATTCTGGACAGTCAAGAGCGAGATCACCACCAACCAAGCTCAGCTCTATGTTTTCCAGACCATCATTGCCTATAGATGCAACGGTTATGGTTCCAACATAGGTATACCTATCATGTGGTGTGATATTATGGATCGTATCTTCTATTATATCTATTACAGGGTTCGAGGCAACTATCACATCGGTGTGATCACTTGTGAAGTTTGTAGTGAGCTCTGGATTCCTCCACGAGGCATTAGCAAATATTCTTATGAGGGATGGAGGTGTCTTTGCTGGAACAGTTACATGTATCGTCCATGAACATGTCTCATTTGCAGCAAGATCTCCGCATGATTCAAAGGTATCATTGAATATCAGGGAGTTTTCTGGTGAATCGTATACTGTAATGTTAGCATCATACATGTTCGGTGGACCAAGGTTTGTTAGGTTTATTGTGAGATCAAAGGAGTATCCTTGAATTTGTGTTATGGAAGATACAGGAACCTCATCGATCATTGATGTCCTTCCATAAGCACGACCCCATGTGTGGAAGTATCCAGCAAAGGAGGAGTTTATGTTATACTCTGGACCCATGTCCTGTGCAAATATCGTTACGTTATATGTTCCGTCTATCGGAGGAACATACTGACCCCTGTAAGTGGTTCCATCAAGCAAAGACATGCTCACATTCTTGTAGCTTCCGTTCGGCAATCCTATCCATGCCCACACCTGATACACGCCTATGTCATCTGTGACATCTGCTGTGATGTTAACAATATCAAGATTGGCCTCTATACTCTCGTTCGGAACTATAGAGATGTTTGATATGGTTGGAGGTGTGACATCCTTTATTGTTATAACGCCTATAGCTGTGTCTATGTTGGCTTCTATCAAACGACCTGGATCACTAGTGATGTTACACTTAAAGGTTATCTCCCCTTTCTGGGTTGGGGTGAATGTGTAATTTATATGCCCGCTTGCATTCGTTGTAAGATTTCCGAGGAATATGTACGGTGGTGTGTAATAGTAATAGAGTTCAACAGGATAATCGCTTATTCCGCTTCCTGTCTGCGGATCTCTGACTTGGCATATCGCATCAAAGGGTTCTGGATACGGAACATAACTTCCGTTTGGTGGAGATACCCATATCACATCTGCCAGAGCACTTATCATTATCACAACATAATCACTTCCCTTCGTGTAGTAGGGTTTGGATGCATTTGCCTTGAAGGTCCTGTTTCCTGATGATTGGCCGGAAAGCGGATAGTTGTTGAAGTAGGCTGTATCTACAAGCATGCTTGTCTCATTCCACCATTCCACATCCATACCTGTTACTACATTTCCATTCTCATCATACACATCAACAGCCAGATCAACTGAATCGGCTGTGGTGTAGCTGCTTCCATTAACCGGAGAGGTTATGTGCGGGAACAGGATTCCGTAGACAAGAATGTATGTCTCAACCGTTACCGAGTCTTCTGACCCTTCCTTGGTTGCATTTATGTATATTGTGTAATTTCCTGGAATGGTATCATCAGATGCGTTATAGGTTATGTTGCAATGACCGGTCTCATCTGTTATGCAGCTTCCCATGTAGGAGGTTGAGTTATAGAAGCTTACATTGCTCGCGTTGGCAGGGCCTATATCAGCATCGTTTACATACACCGTTATCACAGTGGTATGGGGAGAGAAGCTGTCATTCCTGTAGATCCATGAATTGCTGAGTGTTATTTCCTCTATCTTCAGCTGTCTCCTTATTCTTATGATGGTGTAATTGAGTGAATGCGAAGCATTATAATACTTGGATGGATCATCTTCTATGATGCAGGAGATATTGTAGTATCCTGCTGTCTCGTTTTCAGTATCCCAGTACCATGTGGTGCTTCCCTGCGCATTAGTATTACTTATCTGCTGCAACACACCGTTCTTGTAAAACTTAACCTCATATCCTTCTATTGACTCTCCTGTATTGAGGTCTGAGATATGACATGTCACTGGGACCATTGTTCCTGCAGAATATTCAGAACCATTTTCAGGTGTTATGGAATCTATTGTGCTCCATCCAAAAATGTAAACCAGGGTTGTATTCGTTCCCATGTCGTAATATGGTTTTGTTGCATTGGTGTATATTGTTTCTGGACCGAGCTTCTGGGTCTCTGGTACGAGGAATGTGGATGTGAAGAAGTTGGTTGTGTTATCGATTGTATAATTGAGCAGGCCCATGCTGGAGTTATACCAGCTGACCTTTGCATTGTATACAATCTCTCCTGAACAATCTGTATATACGCTTGCATTGAGCTCTGCGGTGGTGTTTCTATTTAATATAGCATATTCTTCTGGTTCGATTGCATTGACGTAGAGCTGACCGTATACGTAGAGATCGGTTTCGGAGCTGTTGAGATATTGGTAACATGAATCAAAGGTTCCTCCGATCCACTTTTGCAGACCCACAGTTGAGGTGCAATCTGGATTGTAATAGACCTCACAGTAACCGTTAAGGCTTGTGCATGAAAGGTTGAAATCATAATTCTGATTATCTCTTGTTATCCATACCATTCCCTTCGTTCCGTTCGGATACCTCGGATAGTCTGCATCATATATTCTGAAATTTAAGAAGGCCTGGTTTCCGCCAAGCCTTCTTACCGTGCTGTTGCTGTAGGGGCTGCAATATCCTGGTTGACATATCTCTATTGCAACACTATCTGGTTCAACATAGAATGTTTGAATTCCTGAGATATAACTCAGGTTTACAATATATGAGGCATTGATTCTTTCTCCTGATGAATTCATTATTGTGATATTGATGTAGTTATCTCCCGGTAGAACAAAGAGATCAAAGTTTGTGTCATTCATCATTGCATTTATCGTTATGTTTGTTCCATTCGTGAGGGAATAATTCTCTGCTATTAGCAGGTCGTTGACTGTGAGGTTGAAATAGAAGGTCTGGTTTCCTGTGTTGGCTATGGTTATGTTGAAGTATTCTACATAGCCCGTGTCTGAAATGTATTCTGTGTAATTGAATCCGGAATCTATCTGCGAGGAATTGTGGATGGTCTTAGAGACGTTGGTGATATAGTTTCTTGTGTCATCTGAATAACCGAATTCATCAACAGTTATGAATCTGAATTCGTTCAGGCCCATATCACTGCATGCAAATCTTTCATAGAAATACAGCCATGTGGATTGCAGCTGATCTTGATATATGTAATCAACAAATGTCCAGTTACCCCATGTTCCTGTTGCTGGATCATACTTCCTCTTCCATAATGTGACATTGTTGTAGTTGAGATCGTTATCTGTGACCTTTATTGTAAATGTTCTTAACTTACCCCATCCATCTGAATATGGATCAACACCCGGGTCTGAAAGAACCGGTGGTAATGCGAGGAAAAATGCATCATCAAGATATGTCTCGTTCATTACGTAATAGGGTTTGCTTAATGTGACGAAGAAGAGGTCATACCATCCTGTCTGTCTGTTGGTGTCTAACCATGTGTAATTGTACCATCCATCACCCTCCTGCCACTGACCGCTGTCGTTGTACTCGGGTGTGTTTGTTCTGTTATAGTAATTCGGGAATAGATATATGCTGTATTTCACCAGCACCCCTTCCACAGGACCGCACTCATCTGTGATAAATCCAGAGATTGGGACAGGCGTGCCTCTTATGAAGCTGTCACCTCTTGGTGAAACTATTGTTGGTTTGAGGTTGGAGATTATTGTTAAAGTAAATTCTGAAGAGTTTGCATCTTTATAACACTGATCGCTGTAGAGTCCACCAACACCCGCCTTCCACTTGTGAACTCCTACGGAATAATCGCAATCAGGCTGTGGTGCTATGGTGGGGAAGTTGTAATTCATATAACTGCTTCCGTTTGTTGTGGCGTATCTTCCCACATCCCAAGAGTTTGGATCTGAAGCGTTGGTTGTGACCCAGAATGTTCCATTTACATTTGAACCTGCAATAGTTCCACGATCTGTATCATAAACTATAACCCTCAGCCATACCTCATCTGAACCTTCTCTCATTACGGTTACACCATCACCTTCCGCGAGTGTGAGGTTAACATCATCTCTTTCCATAGTGAAGTTGCTTATTTCAGAAACAGTTGAAAGCGTTCGATTATCTATTGCTTCAAAGTAGAATTCCCAATCTCCTATATTCAGACAGTCAGGATAGGACCATGAAAGTGTTACTGTATAATTTATGGGTGCTTCAGCATATGTTGAATTCTTTGGAGCACCCCATGTTGCAGAACCCTTCTTTCTTATATAGAGATTTACTGTAACATTATCCAGATCTTCATCTGTAAGGTTCACGGAGAAATAAAATCTCTCGCCCCAGCCTCCGGGATTTGGAGTTACATTGACGTCTTCAAGGACTGGTTTGGTCTTTATAAAGAAGAGATTGTGTGCTCTTTCTGAGTCATTAAGGAAATAATCTCTTGATGAATTCATCACGACATCATAGAATCTTGCCAGCATGTCTGAACTGTTTCTTGTGCAGGAGTAATAACCACCTGTATCGTTCTGTACGGGTGTACATTCATACATAGTTGTGTTGGATTCATGGATGTATGTAAATGTTACATTAACATCTTCCCTGAAGTTTCCACAATCATCCTGAACATAACCCTTAACATATGCATCATCAACTCCCCTTTCATAATTTGTTCCGTAAGCAGGTTCCACGAAGGAATTTACCAATGTTCCGTAAATTGTTATGGTATAGTTATCTGTTGTTGGATTATCGTAGCAGTAATCCGTTACATTTGCATACCATTTTCTCACACCTGGATCGTATAATGGGAAGTCACAACCTGGATTGAAATAGTATTTCATATATCCGCTGGAATTTGTTTGATTAATCTTTCCGTAATCAAATGTTCCGTTTTTATATTCTACTCTAATGGTTACATTTGTTCCTTCACGTGCTGATGTATTTCTTGTGAGATCGTGAACATAGACTATTATCAATGCTGTATTGTTTTCCTGGGTGTCATCCCTATTAACAATGGGATCGCTGTATATATAAGCTATGCTTGCATTGTTCACGGTTATGTTCGGTCCATCATATATACTTGTATTCTTTACATTTGTTCCATCGAATGTGCTGAAATAGAATTTGTTGTCTGTACCAATTTCACTGCATGTGAAATCTGAAACTGTGAGTATGCATGGGGACTGTCCACCATAAACAATGGTGCTGTTCTTTTTCACCCATGTGTTTCCACCATCTGTTGATACATAAAGTTCACATGTAACATTATCCTGCTGTGTATCGTTTATATCAACCCTGTATGTAAATACATCACCCCATCCGCCTATTTGAGGTGTTACACTGATGTTTGTGAGTTCTGGTGGTGTGTTGTTCAAATATATCCAGTCTTCCCATGTTGAGGAGTTGAAATAATACCAAGATTTGCTAGAGTTTATCCTTATGTCCCACCATCCTCCGATATGGAAGGATGTGTCCCAGGTGTAGTTGTACCATCCGTTTCCTTCATCGAGAGGTGTGAATGATTCCCATTCACCTTTCGGAGAACCAAATTCTAATGTTGTAGTTGAACCGTTGACAAGTTCTCCACACTCTCCAGTTATATTGTATCTAACAAACACAAGGTTTCCAACAGGTATGTTTTCTCCATATTCAGGTAATTGTAAGAAATTCTTGAGCTGACCTATTATACTTACATTGTTATTTGTAGAATTACCCATGGCATAGCATGTATCGTTTTCTGCAACACCGCCCTTCCAGTCATGCTCTCCTATAACATAAAGTGGATCACAGCCAGGATCGAAATATACCGTGAGGTAACCTCCAGAAGTTGTGACATTCCATATTCCTTCATCCCATGTGTTTGATCCTGTATTGTTATAGGTTACCCATATTCTTCCTGAAACATTTGAATCAACCCATACTACTCCTACAGGATCAATATCAGTGTCTCTTATTCTAACCTGTAACTGAACGGAATTGCTTCCCTCCCTTGCTACAATGGAATCATCGCCTATTATTGCATAGGCTGTTGTTCTATCTTTGTCCATATAGAAGCTTCTTTCTTCAGACTCTGTATAATCATTCCAGCTGTCTGTAATATTTATCATGAAGTAGTTCACCTGGTTTGCATCCTCACATGTAAATCTATGCTTGAATTCTACTTGCTGATATTCGTCAGAGACAAGAGTGGTCTGGTTTATGAGAATCCATGTACCGTTATCACCTGTCTTCTTCCAGAAGGTTATGTTCATTTCATCGTTTTCCTCATCTCTCACATAGAAGGAAAAGGTGTGCAATGCACCCCATCCTCCTCCTGTGGGATATACCGTATGCCATGGATCATCCCAATATACATCTGGCACATCAGTCAGCCAGAACGAATCTTCATCTATCACAATCGGAGAATCGTTGTAATACAGCTTTGATGCTTTCATTGTGGTATTAAACTTGTACAGGACTTGATTTGGCCAAGATGAATGATTGTTCCACCAGAACGTGCAATTATACCAGCCTGGTTCTCCTCCCTCTAAACCTTCGTCATGTATAACATCATAATCTTCACAGGAGAAAGTGAAAGCACCACTCTCTGCTGTGATGGTAACGGTGGCATTTGTTACAGCCCCACATTCATCGTGTACATAACCACGGATTGATATGTTATCTATCCCTCTTCTGTAGTGTTCACCATCCGGTATTGTAAGGTTTACTTGAAGTGGACTTGTCCATATATACAGATCAAACTCTTCTGAGGAATTATCCTTGTAACATGTATCATCCTTCGTTCCACCAAGCCACTTCTGTGGTCCCACAGAATACTTGGGTGAACATCCCGGATCGAAATTCAGACTTATATATCCTTGTGCGTCAGAGCTTACATCATAGCTGATATAATTACTACCTGGACCATTCTGAGTTATGTTGAAGAATCCTTGAGTGAAGATTGTATTGACATAGTTTCCTGTATCTAGATCGAAAAACCTGAGTTTAAGTGTATAGTTACCTGAAGGTCTGTATATCCATACATCATCTCCATCCACATAATCCACTCTTACAGAGTCTCTTTCAACTGTAAAGTTTCGTGGTTCTGTTTCTGCAATATCATCGGGTCCTGGTGGATCATCTGTAGCATTGAACTTGAATTCCCTTATTACGCTTGTTTTTCCTCCAAGGACTGCACATGTATAGTCTATTGAACCATCCAGAATAAAGGTCACAGTCTTGTTTATACCTGAGACTTCTTGATAATTATGTTCTGGGCCTGGAACAAGGTTCCATGTATCGCTTCCATACTCTCTCTCATAGAGATAGACTCTCACAATATCTCCATCTTCATCAGTGACATTAACAGTAAATGTATACTTTGCACCCCAACCACCTATCTGTGGTGTTACACCGTATCCAACAAGTGTCAAAACAGGTTTGGTTTCTATCCAGAATGCATTGTATTCTATGCTGCTATTGGAATTGTAATATTGCTTTGAAGCTGATACTGATATATGGAACAGACCTGCCTTCATGTCAGAGGTGTTGAACGTGCAGTTATACAAACCGTTTCCTATATCAATTGTTCCGTTGCAGTGATAAACGGTTCCTGTTAAGTTATGTATCATGGTTATGTTAACTTCCGCTCCCTCTATAGGTCTTCCGCATCTATCCTGGAGTGAAACATTTACGGTTATGTTATCTCCTCTTGGATATTCTTTGACATTAACAGGTCCTGTTACTGTAATGAGAATATCATCCTTTACTATTACTGTGAGGTTGTACGGGGTTATGTTGTTTTCATAGTATGCGTCTGTTACCTTTGCGTACCAGGTTTGTGGTCCTACTGAGTATGAGCAGTCTGGATCGAAGTAGAGGTTTGCGTATCCTGAGGAGTTTGTCTGGTTGGTGTGGCCTTGATCAAGG
>QMQA01000010.1 GCA_003648845.1 Candidatus Aerophobota bacterium | reverse complement strand
TTTAAAGCAAAGGTAGATTTGCCTTTTTTATATAAAAGATATGTTCAGGTGCTTGCCAGCTTTATTCCACAGGGAAAGGACAGGGAAAAATTTTATTCATCTACTTCCAACAGGATTCTGCTGGAGCCTGTTTTTTATGCTCCCCTGATTGAGGTAAGCTACGAGGAGCCTGTATATCCGGTTCTGCCTTTCAGATTAGAGGGAAAGCTCACCTTAGAGGGGCTACCTCTGGTGGAGTATCCAGTTAAGATAAAAGCAGGCCAGAGGATAATTCAGGTAAGGAGTGACTCGCAGGGAAGGTTTCAAACCCGGCTGTCCCTGCCAGCCGGTGCAGGTAGAATTTTTCCTTTAAGTGTTTTCACTCCTCCCAGGGGTGCAATTGCCCCCGCGAGCTTAATTATAAATATTCCTGTAACTTATAAGGTACCCTCTATGGTGCTTGATTTGCCTCTGATAGCAGCTCCCCCTTTCCCCTTAGAGCTTAAGGGAGAGGTTGAGCTTAAGGGTGATGTTATGAAAGGTGCAATGGTGAGGGTGGTTACAGAAAAAAAAGATGTAACCACTACTGTTAAAGGGAAAAGTTTTAAAGTGAAATTTAATATCCCTCTTTTAAGATTTTCAGGGTGGGAGAGGATAAATGTTTTCTTGCGTCCACGAGAGGCCTGGATTTTGTCTTTAGATCGAGAAGAGAAGGTTTTAGTGATTAACCCTTTTACCCTGCTTCCTATTTTCTCTCTTTTAGCTATCTTTATTGGCATAACTCGTAAAAAAGAAAAAAAAGTGAGGGAAATTGAAGGAGTAGAAAAGAAAGAAGAAAAGGTAGCCGCAGAGGAAATAACTGCCGGAGAAAAAGAAATAGCGGAGCCTGTGAGGATATATCTCCAGGCAACAGACCTTGTGGCTCATATTACCGGTATTCACCAGGCCTTAAGTCATACCATAAGGGAGTATCTGGAACTGGTGAGAGGCAGGCTGGGGGAGAAAGAAAAGGATTTTGAGTTTATCTCATTTGTTGCGGAGAAGTGTCTCTATGCTCCAGGGGGAGTGAGTGAGGAAGAAGTGAAGGAGGTAGAGAAGCGGTTTGACCGATTAGTCAGTTAATCGGTTAGCCGGTTAGCCGGTTAGCCGGTTAGCCGGTTTGTCAGTTATGTTCGTTCAACGGTCGAGGTTCAACATTAGTGAGGTAAAAAGGGAAAAAGATGAAAGGAGCATTAATTTTAGGGTGTCTGGCAGGAGTAGTGGTGGTGATGTTTCTGATACGTTTTTTTCCTCCCTTTGATGATTTTCATCTGGATAATCCTTTCTGGAATGGACTGAAAGATTTTCAAAAAGAAACCAAAGCATTTTCCACAGATTCTTTATCCGGTACTGAGCTTTTTCGTTTTCCCTCTGAAACTGTCCTTTTTATAATTGGCCCTTCAGGCACTTACAACAGTGAAGAGATATCAATCATTTCAAGATATATTAAAGCAGGAGGTGTGCTTATTTTAGCTGATGATTTCGGCTCAGCTAACTCCATCCTTAAAGGTTTGGGGCTGAAGACGCGTTTTTCTCATCATCTGGTGGTGGATCCTCTTTTTCGAGGTAAATCCTCTCCTTTGGTAAAAGCTGTAGATATAAAAGGTCCTTTGGCTGATATTAAGAGTTTGATGTTTAACTATCCTACCTCTCTAAAATTCAACAGGCTGGAAGGGAAAGTTCTTGCTACATCCAGTTCTTTTAGTTTCTTCGATGATAATTTAAATGGAAAAAGAGAAAAGGGTGAGGATAACGGACCTTTTCCAATGATAGGAGAGGTTGGTTACGGAAAGGGGAAAATTTTACTCATCGCTGACTCCAGCCTGTTCATAAATTCTATGCTAAATGAGGAGGAAAACCGGAAATTTTTAAAAACTATTATTAAAGAAAAAAAGGTGTTTATTGATACTTCCCATCATCCTATGACTCTTTTCCCAAAAATGAAGAAGATACAGATAAAAATCTATCAGATTGCCTCCAGATTTGAGATAAGATATTCCATTTTTCTTGTTCTGGTGATACTCACTGTATGGATGAGGTTTAAAAAGAAAAAGATACAGCCTGAAGGGGACATACAAGATATTTTGCAAAGACATCCTGATTGGGATAGGGAAATTTTAAAAAACGTTCAACGGTCGAGGTTCAACATTGATCGGTTTTAGTCAGTTGAGTCGGTTGAGGGGCGATGAGGTTAAAAACAAAAAGAAGGGGGGTAAAAATGGATGAGGGAACAAGAAACAAGCATCCAGAGCTTGTCCATGATATCTTAGAGGAGATAACATCAAAGGTGATAGGGAAAGGGAGGATAATAGAAGCCCTTCTTGTAGCTCTTTTGTCCGAGGGGCACATTTTACTTGAGGGAAACCCGGGCACGGGGAAAACTTTTATTGCAAGCTGTTTTGCAAAGGCCATAGGAGGGAATTTTCACAGATTGCAGATGACACCGGATCTTTTACCTGCAGATATTCTGGGAACCTCTGTTTTTAATCCTAAGGAAGCCACCTTTCAAATAAGAAAAGGTCCCGTGTTTACCAACATTTTATTCTGTGATGAGCTAAACAGAGCAACTCCAAAAGCACAGGCTGCCCTTTTAGAAGTTATGCAGGAGAGACAGGTTTCAATTGAAGGAGAAACTTTCCCTCTTCCCTCTCCTTTTGTTGTAATTGCCACTCAGATTCCCTTTGGAGGTGCAGGAACCTACCCTTTAACCGAGGTTCAAATAGATCGCTTTGCCTTTAAAATAGAGATAGATTATCCTTCTTTTTCTGAGGAGATGGAGATAATCTCTCGCATTGATGAGCTTGAGGCACCCGAGATTAGGGCCCGGGCAAAACCTGAGGACCTTCTGGTAGAGATTGATAGGGTAAAAAAAGTACATATCTCTGACAGGGTAAAAGAGTACATTCTGATGTTAGTTGATGGGTTAAGGAAAAAAGATTCTGTAAGAATAGGACCAAGTCCCAGGGCATCTATATGGCTTTTCAAAGGAGCAAGGGCAAGAGCCTATCTTCAGGGAAGAGATTACGTTATACCCGATGATGTGAAACAGATTGCGCCCTTTGTCCTCTCCCACAGAGTTGTTTTAGCTCCCGAGGCAGAGATGGAGGAGATCTCAGAGGATATGCTTATTCAGCAAGCTTTGAAGGAAACACTGGTTAAGAAAGAATGAACCTGAACATTGGGTTTCTTACCGAGAGAGGGTGGAAGGTTCTTCTTATACTGTTAGCTTGTTGTGGACTTGCGGCTTTGTTTGTAGACCCTTTTCTTGTAGCTTTAGCTTTAAGTATCGGAGGATTTCTTTTTTATGATTATAAAAAGGCCAAAAGAGCTGTAAAAAGATTAAAAGAGCTGGTTAAGTTTAACTCAAACAGTGTGAGGGTAGTTTTAGTTGCCGGGCAGAGCAAAATCATCAACCTTTCCTGTCAGGCTACAACAGAGCTTGTGGTAAGCTTATCCTTTCCCTTAAAAGAGGCAAGAATAAGGCCGGATCAGATAAGAGGAGGAAAATATAATCTTGAGCTGTTAGTCTCATCAGAGCTCTCGGGTAACTATACCGCAGATAAAATAAAAGCAGAGGTTTTTGGCCCTTATAGACTGACAAAAAAAGAGGGAAATATTCCTTTTGATCTTTCCCTTAAGGTTCTTCCCCGGGTTATGGTTGTCCTGGTTCGGGCAACACTTTTTCTTTTGCGGGAAGGAAGAGGAGGGGCAGGGGAAATTCCTGTACCATTTAAGGGACCTGGAACAGAGTATGCTGACACAAGAGAGTATATTCCAGGAGATACGCTTCATCATGTTGACTGGAAGGCAACTGCTCGATGTGGAAGGTTGATGGTGAAGGAGTTTTTCCGGGAAGCGGGTCAGGGGGCTCATGTAATTTATGATATAAGAGCTGCAGGGCCTGTATCTCAAGATAAGCTTGCTACTAACTTCCTCAATACCTGTCTGGGAGCTGCCGAGCAGGGGTATCCTTTAGGAGTTACCGTTCAAGATGGGGAAAAAGTGATTTTGCATTCTGTAGAGCAAAACCCCCGTAAAATTTTAAAAATGGCTATGGGGTATGTGCTTGAAAGTATGAAAGTTGACCTTGAGGATATTGATATTTTAATTGACCCTTTCTCTTCCTTTGAGATAAAAAGATTTTTAAATAGAATGAAAGAGAAAAAAGTCAAAAGGGTACTTGAGTTTGAGGCAAAAGTAATCCGGAACAGACTAAGTGAGCCTTATAGATTTTTGGCCGGCCTATCCCGTCAAATGAATGAGGAAAGGCAGTTTTTGTTAATCAGCCAGCTGGCTGGTGAAATAGTGGACATTTTGCAGCTTATCGATGAGATAAGAAGACGCCATCAGCTTATCATAATCCAGCCTGCAGAGCCCTGGAGAGAAGCAGAAAATCTGGAGAAAGCTTACCGGTGGTATGAGAGGATGAAAAAGATTGAGAGGATTCTTGGCCGGCGGAAAGTACAGGTAGTTAGTCGGTTGGGCAGCTAAATTTAAAGCGAGTGTTGCTTGATCTTATCTTATTCCCGGTTAGGATTTCACTAAATCTGAGCTTTTCCATCAACACTTCATCTTATTTTGTGCTTTTGATAAATCCCAGAAAAGAAGAATTGGACTATGAGCGAGATTCAAATAATTCTTTTTGTCCAATCCATTTCTAATTCTACCATTGATGTGCTTTTTAAGGCTATCACTTACCTTGGGTCAGAGACCTTTTATATGTTGATCGTTCCAATTATTTACTGGTGCGTTAGTAAAAAATGGGGCTTTAGGTTATCTTTACTTTTCTCCCTATCGGCATTTGTGAATTTATTTTTGAAAGACCTTTTCTGCCTCCCTCGCCCTCCAGCTTCCTTAGTTAAGATACTGCATAACGGAGTAACCGCAGAAACTCCAGGTTTTCCCAGTGCACATTCACAAGGAACAACTACCTTCTGGTCATATGTGGCAGGTGAAACTAAAAAAAGATTTTTATTGTGCCTGGGAGTAATTTTTATTATCCTTGTCTCTTTTTCCAGAGTTTATCTTGGGCTTCATTATCCGCACGATGTTATAGGAGGTATTTTAATAGGGCTGAGCATTACTTTTTTCTTCATTAAGATATACGGTGTTATTGATAAAAAATCTGTGAATTTGTCTTTGCTGACCAAGATGACAATATTCATCTGTTTGCCTCTTGTATTATTTGCATTTTATCATACCCTCTATTCAGCAAAAGTCTTTGGTTTCCTTGTGGGAATGGGGGTAGGTAGTACGTTGGAAAATAAATACATCAGGTTTGTTGAACAAGCTCCCCCTAAGAAACAATTTCTTAAAGGGTTAGTAGGTCTTGTTGTCTTGTTTATTATTCGAACTGGACCGAAAAAAATCCTCCCTACTATCTATTTGTGTGAGTTGCTGCGGTATATTATAATGGGATTATGGGTTTTCTTCTTTGCACCGCTAATTTTTAAAAAATCCTTAGAGGGATAAAATGGGCGAGAAAGATGTCAAGGTGTTTTGGCTTTTTCTGTTGATTCACCTAAGAGAGAAGGATTTTTTTCTCGGTAACATCTATCCAAAGATGCAGACTGCGGTAAGGCTCGGGCTGATTATCTTTAAAAAGAAGAAACCGAACCTTTATATTTTTCCCTGGTTTGGTGGGGGTAAAACTTATTTTTTTCTCCCATTTTTCCTCGTGCTTTAGGGTTATAGGGCCAATAGATTTGTTTTCCTCCTCTCCTATCAGCACTTTTGCTGTATAGGTGACAGGTTCATACTCATGATTAACTATACCCAGAATGACATAACCTTCCTCTCCCACAACAAGCTGTTTTGGGTATCCTTCTGCTTTTCCCTCCTCACCCAGGATATAGAATTCAGTGAATTTTTCTCCCACCTTTGGAGTGGAGATAACATAGATCAAAGTCCCTATGGCGGCAATGATTGCCCCAATTAGAATTACAGTTAGAGCTTTGTCCAATTTTGACTGGGTGCCAAAGGAAGAAAAATCAATATTTATATTGATGCTTAATCTTTCAGGTGGGAGGACATAGAAGCGTCTTATCCAGGCAACAGCAGACATTACCACTATAAATCCGGTAAGTGAGACAAGAATTGGATAGAGTTTTATCCCCCAGGGAGTGTAGTTTAGAATTAAACCTATAAGTGGAACAACAGCTATACTAAGACCAAAGCTTAAGGCTACTCTTTCTATTGTGTCAAGCTGAGTTTTTTTTGGAAAAAGAGCAGCAATTAATGTATAACCTGGAAAAAAAAGAATAAAGGGTAGACCAACTATTATTCTTATCACCTTAAGAGAAGTAAGGCTAATTATGGCAATTAGAATAAGTGAAAGGATATCTATTAAGAGGAGTTCGTTTTTTATCTTTATCTTCACGGAAGTGTCCCTCGAAAGAGAAATTCACCCACCATTCTTTTCTTTATTAACATCAGCCCTAGTCTTGCTAAAATCATGGCTCCAATAATCTCAGGGACATAAACCCAGGGATTGGTGAAAAGACCTTGGAAAATATTCTCCCACCAATGTGAAATATCTTCCTTTGGAAAACCCCAACCGTATAAGGGCCAAAGGAGAGTTTGCAAGTCAAGCCACATTTCATCCAGGATCAAGTGGGAACAGGAGGATACACTAAAGATGAAAAAGTTAAATCTTTTTTTCTTTAGCAAATAGATTCCTATCAAAATAAGTATAAGGTTAACAAAGAGTGTGTGAGTATATACTCTGCCGTTGGCAATAAGATTGGCAAAAATGAGCATTCCCAGAGGCTTGTCAATAATGTCGGGGAACATGGACCCTAAGAGAACAAACCGATAGTCAATATGCCATTTTTTAGAGTTTACTGGCGGGTCAGGATTTACAGGAGATAGGTCAGATGATTTAACAAGGAATGTTAATCTTTTATCTTTTTTTCTATACGAAGATATCGTAGAAAAAATCCTCTGAGATATATTGAAAACACACAGTGTTATTCCGGTGTGTGCGAGTAAAAGCATTTTGATAAGCTAAAGCTCGTTAATTTTGCCCTCAACCCTTTTTACAGCCTCTTTTGCCTTGGCATGCCCGGGAATAATTCTCAGGACCTCTTTGTACTCATCTATAGCCTCCTTCAGCTCTCCCGCATCTTCATAAATTGCTGCCAGTTGCCAGTGGTAAGTAGCATTGTTGGGATCAAGCTGGATAGCCTTTTTTGATTCCTGGGCCGCTTCGGAGTACATTTTCTTAGTCCAGTAACACCAGGCAAGATGATAGTGTGCCCAGGCATTGTAAGGATTTAGCTGGTAGGATTTTTTAAAATGGTTCACAGACTTGTTAAACCATTTATCATCCCGGTAGAGCATAAAGAGCTTGAGGTAAAGCTGTCCTGCCTCATCGTGGTATTCAGCATTTCCCGGTGAGATAGAGATAGCTTTCTCATACTCAAGGATAGCCTGTTTCCATTCTCTAACATTCCTGGACAGTTTCCTGGCTCTCCGATAGTGAACATCAGCCCAGAAAGATTGAACGGAGATATAGCTAAGGAAGGCTATTCCCGCAAGTAGAACCAGTGCAAGGATAATTTTTTGTTTTTTCCAGAATAGTTTTGCCTGCAAAATATCACTCCTGGTATATTTTGTATCTTTTAGCAAGCTCTGGATTGTAAGGCGCCTTCCGCCCTATACATCCTTTTCTTGGACAGAGCTGACAGCTGTAAAACTTAATTTCAGTGGGAAAGTAAATTCCCGATTCAGATTTTCTGGGAATCATCAGAAAACTATCAGTCAGGCTTACACCGATAATTTTCCTGGTATCCCCAAAGAGTGAAAAAAGTCCAGCTTGCTGGGTGAGAGGCCAGTCTGCCAGAGAGCCCGGACTCATGCTGGATAGCTGTCCGAGTCTGTATTTTTTCTTGAGATATCTTTCCAGATACGCCAGCGTGTCCTCCAGAGCTAAATCTGCTATCTCTTCCAGATAGTACTGTTCAAGAAGGTCTTTTGTTGAGGTGGCTTTCTCCTCCAGACTCTTTCCAATGGTGGCAATGTATGGAAAAACCCTTTCAACCTTATCCAGGTTTTTTCTCAAGACTCTACTTTTAAACCACACTCCTCCAATATCTACACCTGTATCTTTTTTACTCTCAACATAGGCTACTTTATAAATAGCTTTAGGGCTTACCAGAGTAGCTGCCACATCAAGGAGCTTTCTTATAAGTTCTTTTTGTTTTACCTGTGTCTTGCTGTTTATTTTAAGACGTTTTAGCGTTTTTCCAAAGTCAAATTTAACTGGAATATCCCTTAATACTTCTGTGCTGCTTTGGGAAAGTTGCTTTCCTATCATCTTTGGTCTCCAGGGAGGCTATTGGTGTATACCTCAAATACCGGTGGATCAAAAAGGTGTTTTTTTACTGAGCATTCTTTAGCAGCTCTTGCCACAGCCTTTTTATATTTTTCCGGAAATTGAGGAGGCAAAAGGATTTCAATCTTGATTTTTTCTATCATACCTGTATTTTTGTTCCTCTCCTTTCGCATAATGAGCTTCAGCTTATCTGTGGGTATGTTACGTCGCTGACAGAAGATAAGAACATAAATTCCGGCACAGGTTCCAATAGAGGCAAGGAAAAGGTCAAAAGGTGCCGGATAAGACCCATCACCACCTAAGTGGGGTGGCTGGTCAGTTTTAATTCTGAAACCTTTGTAAAGGGCATCTACTCTTTTCCCTCCTGGAAATACAATCTCCATATCCATCTCCAATCCTCCTTGTAACTTTTACACTTTTTGTAGGGTTATTATGGTTAGATTAATAAAAATCAAATTTCAGTCAAGAAAAAAAGGGAAAAAAGTAGCCTGTCCCCTTTTTCACCCTATCGTGTCTTTTTGAGATAGGAATAAACAAAAATAGCAGAAAATAAAGCTATAACTGAGAGTAGGAAGAAGATGAACTTTATACCCAGCAGGTCGCTTATTGTTCCACATAAGAGCCTGGAAAACGCCCCAAAAGTAGCGCCACTTAATACCTGTATTCCATAGGCCAGTCCTAAATCGCTGGTTTTAATCTCACCGGTAAGCAGAATCAAAGCAGGTAGAATCATAAAAAATACAATTCCTGCGGGCAATAAAACAAAGACCAGGAAAAAACTGGTAACAAGGGGAATTAGAAGAAGAAAAAAAGAAGTGATAAGAAAGCCTATCCCTATAATTTTTCTCGCCCCAAATGCATCAGAACATCTACCTCCAATCACCTTACCTAATGCGCCACCGGCTAAGAATACAGTTAACATCCCTCCTGCAGTGCTGGTTGACAGTTTATGTACATCGGTGAGGAAAAGAGGTAAAAAAGAGATGCTGCCACCGGAAACAAAACCGAAAAAGCCTTGAGTTAAATAAATTGCTTTAAAGTGTGGATGATAAAAAGAAGGTCTTCTTTTTTGTGAAGATTGCTCTTTATTGATTTTTTTCTCCTTAGCCTGAGCTACCCTGCAGTCTCTTAATCTGTTATTTGAAGAGAATAGATACAAAAGAAGAGCCATGATAAAAGCCGGAATTGCCCAGAAAGTATAGACGTATCTCCATCCATAACAGGATCCCACTATTCCTGCCACTATAGGTGCTATGAGTATCCCAACACTTCCTCCTGTCTCAAAGATACCCACCATCTTCCCCTTTTTTCTGGGATATCTATAAGATAGATAAGAATAAGCTGGGGGATGGAAAATACCAATCGTCAGAAAGAGAAGGATTAAAAGTAGTAGAACACCAGGAAGAGTAGACATCAGGGTTATAATAGCGGAGAAAATACTTACCAGAAAGAACATGAGTATAATCAACTTAATTCTATCCATTTTATCCGAGGCTATACCGGCAGGGATACCAGAAAAAGCCCAGCATAGACTCAGGATAAAAGTTAATAATCCTACTCCGGTATATGAGAGATTAAATTCTGTTTTAATAAGGGGAAGTAATGGAGCTATACTGGCAGGAAAGACGTGGATTAAGACATGGGAAAAAGTAATTAAGGAAAATTCAATTCTATCTTTATCATCTTTTCTCATAAACATCTATTATCCTGAGGAGTTCCTTTCAAAAAAGAATTGTAAGAATAAAAATTCGATTTTTTAGTAAAGGCATGGCTGTCCTTTTGTATTTCATTGACCAGACATTTGGAGAATATTATATATATGTCAGACGATATTATATCAGAATTGCTGAATTTGTGAAATTTTATTCGGGTTATTTTTGGCCTTCCTTCAGGATTTGCCTTTTTATATACCCTTTAGTTGCAGTTTTCTGGAAAAATGGCAGGCAGCGAAATGACCGGATTTATGTTCTAAAAGAGGGGGAGTTTCCCTTGAACAGATTTCCTGGGCATAACTACATCTTGGGTGAAAATAACACCCGCTTGGTGGGTTTACTGGACTTGGTACATCTCCTTTCAAAATTATTTCTTTTCTTTTATCTTCTACATCAGGTTCAGGAACCGCAGAGATAAGAGCTTCCGTATAGGGATGCAAGGGGGAGGAAAAAATCTCGTCTGTTTTTGCTATCTCAACAATTTTTCCCAGATACATTACCATTACTCTGTCACTTATATGTCTGATTACAGAAAGGTCATGTGCTATGAATAGATAGGATAGGTGGTATCTTTCCTGAAGGTCTTTCATTAAATTAAGTATTTGTGCCTGTATTGAAACATCCAGAGCTGTTACCGGTTCATCACATACTATAAATTGAGGATTAACTGCCAGAGCCCTGGCAATAGCTATTCTCTGGCGCTGTCCCCCACTGAATTCATGGGGATATCTATCAATATTCTCCTCCCTCAAACCAACCTCCTTCAACAGACTAACCACTTTTTCCCTTAATTTTTTTCCTCTTGCGATATTGTGAAAATAAATAGGTTCTCCTATTATCTCACCTACCTTCATTCTTGGATTTAGTGAGGAGTCCGGGTCCTGAAAAATTATCTGCATCTTTTTTCTTATTTTCTTTAGTTCAACTGGTCCCGCAGAGCTAATTTCTATCTCTTTTACATCTTTATCTTTCCCTTTGTTGAGAAAGATTATTTTACCTGATGTGGGATTTATCAGGCGCAATATACACTTTCCTACTGTTGTTTTCCCGCAGCCACTTTCTCCTACCAGACCCAGCGTTTCACCCCTTTTTATGAAAAAGCTTACGCCATCTACTGCCTTAACATATGCAACAGTTTTTTGAATTATTCCCTTTCTTATCGGGAAAAATTTACGTAAACCTTCCACCTTTAACAACCAATCGTTTTCTAAGCCCATTTTTTTCTAAAACTCCTGTTTTACCCGTATAACCAACATCTTACCTGGTGATTCTCTGCTGGTTCAGAAAGAGGCGGTTGTTTTCTCTGGCAAATATCCATGGCTTCATCGCACCTGGGAGCAAAGCCACATCTATCTCTCCATACATCCTCCAGCGGGCTTGGAACCATTCCTCTTATAGGTTCCAGTTTCTTTTTTCCTTTAAGAGAAGGAATGGAATTTAAAAGAGCTTTAACATAGGGATGTAAAGGCTGTCTAAAAATCTCCTTAGTTGGAGCATATTCCACCACCTTTCCCAGATATATCACAACAACCTCATCTGCATTTTTTGCTACAATTCCCAAGTCATGAGTAATTAAAAGTATGGACATTCCATATTCTGACTGGAGCTTTTTCATCAGACGCAATATCTGGGCCTGAATAGTTACGTCCAATGCCGTGGTTGGCTCATCTGCAATTAAAAGCGATGGCTTACAGGATAAAGCCATAGCAATCATAGCTCTTTGTCTCATTCCACCTGAAAATTGATGTGGATATTGCTTAATTCTCTGCTCTGGCAGAGGAATCCCCACTTCTTTTAATAGCTGGATTGCTTTTTCAAGAGCTTTCTGTTTACCTATCTTTTGATGGGCAACTATTGCCTCTGTTAACTGGTTTCCTATCGTGAAAACTGGATTGAGGGCTGTAAGTGGCTCCTGGAAAATCATAGAGATTTCGCTTCCCCTGATTTCTCTCATTTGTTTGCTTTCCGGATGCAGTTTTGCTAAATTAATTTTCCTCCCGTCTTTGTTATATAATATCTCCCCCTCCACTTTGCCAGGTGGTATTGGGATTAGGCCTGTTATTGAAAGAGAGGTTACCGATTTACCACAACCGCTCTCACCAACAAGTCCCAAAATCTGGTTTCTCTTTATCTGGAAATCAATTCCATCAACTGCTTTTACTATTCCTTTGTCAGTATAAAACCAGGTTCTCAGGTTTCTTACTTCAAGCAAGATATCTTTGTCACCGGGCACTCTCATTCCTCCAACAAGTTTACCCTTGAGTCCTTGGATCCGTTACATCCCTTATGCCATCTCCTATCATATTAAAAGAGAGAATGGTAATTAGAATTGCTATTCCGGGAAAAATTGACAGCCACGGGGCATTGGTCAGATGGCTCAGTCCCTCTCTAATCATATTTCCCCAGGT